>JADGBZ010000059.1 GCA_015231175.1 Magnetococcales bacterium
ACCAGGAGGAAGGGCGCAGCCCTTCCTCCTGGACCTCCATCCCAGTCTTTCAATCTTTTTTTACAGCAACTCCGCCATGATGGAATCCGCAATACACACCCCTTGCGGAGTCAGAAAAATCCGCTCAGATCCATAATCAATCCAGCCAGCTTCCCGCATGGGAGCAAGACAAGTCCCTTTTTCAACGACAATATCCACCCCCTTAAGCACCCGATAGCGGCGACGATCAAGACCCATACTCTGCCGTAACCCCATCACCAAAGCATCGGCAGCCGCTTCATCCCGACTCAACAAAACGTCCAGATCAAGAGGTAGCCGCCCCTCCCGAAGAGATTCAACGTAGGAGGTTACGCTACCGTGGTTGCGGGTACGGCGGATCTGTAGGTTGGTCGCAGCAATCGAGGTCAACTTACCGTGGGCAGCAACGCCTGCACCAATATAATCGCCAAACTCCCAATAGTGACAATTGTGCCGGGAAAATTGCCCAGGTTGGGCAAAATTGCTGATTTCATAGGGCTGCCATCCACGTCGCGCCAGCATGTCGCGGGTGATGAGAAACATTTCCAGAGCCAACTCCTCCGCTGGCATCTCTGCGCCATGACTGTCGGCCAATGGCGTCCCTGGCTCCAAAGTCAGGCTGTAGCAGGAGAGATGTTCAGGATGCCATGCCATCGCTTCAGCCAACTCCTCTTGCCAAGCCATCAGGGTTTGACCAGGCGTTGCATAGATCAAATCCAGGCTCAGGTTGGTGAAACCGGCTGCCCGAGCTGCATGTATGGCCGCACGCGCTGCCGCAACCGTATGGATGCGACCGAGCAAAGCCAAACGGTCAGGAGAAAAGGCCTGGATCCCCAGACTCAGACGGTTGATGCCGGCGGCGCGATATCCAGCTAAACGAAAAGGCGTGACCGAGTCCGGATTGGCTTCCAGGGTTACTTCAGCTTCTGGGGGCAAGGTCCAGAGAGAACGAATGGTCGCCATGATGTTGGCAACACTGGCAGCAGATAAAAGCGAAGGCGTCCCCCCGCCAAAATAAACCGTCAGCAGGGGACGTGAATCAAACGCCAGCCGCTCCCGCCAAAGAACCAACTCCCGGAGCAGGGCAGCGACGTAGACTTGCTCCGGAGGAGCTGGAGTGGCGATGGAGGTAAAATCACAATAAAAACATTTGCGGGAACAAAAAGGAATGTGAAGGTACAGACCCAGGGGATATGCCAACACAGATTCCGATGAAAAAATCACTATGGCACTTCTGTCTCCATCAAAACCTTTTGCTGAATGGCAATCAACTGCCGAATGCCTGCCTCGGCCAAATCGGCCATGGCATTGAACTGACCTCGGGTAAAGGGGGCAGCTTCGGCAGTACCTTGGACTTCCACAAAATTTCCGGAACCGGTCATGACAAAATTGCAATCGGTTTCACAGTTGGAATCCTCAGAATAGTCGAGATCCAGAAGGGGTTGCCCTTTGAGAATGCCACAACTGGTTGCAGCCACAAAATCCTGAATGGGAAGCGTGGTCAGCTTTTGCCGCTTCTGAAGAGTACGGCAGGCATCCATCAAGGCAACAAACGCCCCGGTGATGGAGGCGGTACGGGTGCCCCCATCCGCCTGGATCACATCGCAGTCGATCCAGATGGTGCGTTTGCCCAGCAGATCCAGGTTGATCACCGAGCGCATGGAACGACCGATGAGGCGTTGAATCTCCAAAGTACGCCCCCCCTGTTTTCCCCGACTGGCCTCCCGAGAGGTACGTTCATGGGTCGAACGGGGCAACATGCCATACTCGGCAGTTACCCAACCCCGATCGGGATGTTGCTGACGCATCCAACGAGGTTGGGACTCTTCGACGGTGGCTGTACAAATGACCTGGGTGTCACCACAGGTGATCAGACAGGAACCCTCAGCATGTTTGCTGTAGGAACGAAGCATGGTGACCGGACGCAACTGATCCGGGCGGCGATCTTGAGATCTGGACATGGGCACCCCGTAAAAAAAAGCTGATTTTTTGGTAACTGCCCAGGCACCCGGAATCGAATCGGGATCCAGGGGGCTGGCTCCCTGGCAGGTCCAGGATAGCCTCCTGGTGGAATTCGGGGAAAAACCCTGACGAAGGGTTTCACATCCAGGTTCTTGCAAGAATCCTGAACAGTTACCACTTTTTTTCGATGCTTTTTCCGGGATGCACCGAGCCTAAACCCGAACCTCAAACGATTCCCCGCTTGGCACCGATCTGGATCGCATTGTTGACCAGAGCATGCACTCCCCCCACGGTCTCCATGGGGATGCCATACATGGGAAGAATCTTGTTAAACTGGGCTTTGCAGATGGCGCAGATCAGGGCCACATAATTGACCCCATCCTCCTCCATGACCCGCTTCAAGGCAGTCACTCTGGGCATGGCCCCCCGGACGCGCAGATCCATAAGCTCGTCGGTGAGCAGACCGCCACCACCACCACAACAGAATGTGCGCTCGCGGATGGTATCGGCATCCATTTCGACAAATTTATTGGCCGTGGCACGAATCAAGGCGCGGGGGATCTCGAACTGACCTCCAGACGAAGCACCCATGCGCGAAGCGCGGGCCACATTGCAGGAGTCGTGGAAGGTGACCGTCAGATCATCATTGGCCTCCTTGTCGAAGACCAAGGCGCCCCGCTCATTGAGTTGGTGGGTAAATTCACAGATATGTTGCGGAACCGGATAGTTTGGATCCAGGAAATCAAAAGGTCCGTTGAGGGTATTCCAGAAGCTGTAGGCCACACGCCAGGCATGGCCGCACTCGCCCACGACGATGCGTTTGACGCGCAAATCCCTTGCTTTGTCGGCAATGCGCTTGGCAATTTTCTGCTTTTGGGCATAGCTTCCGATGAACATGCCAAAGTTGGCAGCTTCGGAGGCATAAGAGCTGAAGGTGTACGAAATGCCGGCTTGATGAAAAACCTTGGCATACCCCATGAGGGAGCTGATATGGGGCTCGCTGAAAAAATCGGCGGAAGGGGTGATCAGGAGGACATCGGCCCCTTCCTGGTCCAGAGGAAGACGGATTTCGTGCCCCGTTGTATCCAGCAGATCATCTTCGAGGAACTGAAGCGTGCCGGTCAGCGCGGGCCCAGGGATGCCCAGGTTGTTACCGATCGAATGGACCTTGCCGACGATTTCGGTGGTGTATTTGTGGCCGACACCAATGGCGTCCATGATTTCCCGGGCAGCCATGGAGATTTCGGCGGTGTCAATACCATAGGGGCAGAAGACCGAGCAACGGCGACACTGGGAACATTGGTGAAAATAGGTGAACCACTTTTGCAGGGTGGTCTCATCGAATTCGGTAGCACGGACCAGCTTGGGGAAGAGCTTGCCGGCAGGGGTGAAGTAGCGGCGGTAGACCCCGCGCAAAAGCTCGGCGCGTTGGACGGGCATATTGTTGGGATCACCGGTGCCCAGGTAGTAGTGGCACTTGTCGGCACAGGCGCCGCACTTGACGCAGATGTCCATGTAAACCTGGAGAGAGCGATATTTTTGCAGCATCTCTCCCAGTTTTTCGACCCCTTTTTGTTGCCAATCCTCGACCCTCGCGCCCGGAAAGTCCAGTGGGGTCATGTGCTTGTCCGAAGCCGGGTAGGGCCGCAAATGGGCCATGCTCCCCTCGACGAGCAGGGGGACTTCGATGTCGTCTTTAATTTCTGGTACGTCGTGATCGGTGGCCACTTTTTGCATACTCCTTGTGAGGAATCCCGTCCTGACGTTGGGCAGCGGAAACTACTCCACCACGGCCCACGGATTGACATGTTTCCGTTCCCGGGGATTGTCCACCTGGTTGCGGGTCGGGCTGAAGAAAATGCCACCCAGGTGCATCAGCTTGCTGAAGGGAAAGACGAACATGAGCGCCAGAACCAGAAGAAAGTGGACCACGAACAGGGCATCACTGGGGGTGGGAAAGCCCTGAAAGGTGACCCAACCCAGCATGGCGGATTTGATCTCCACAATATCAGGCCGAAAGACATACTGCATCAACAGGCCGGTAACCCCGATGGCCAGAAGCAGGGCCAGAATGGCATAATCAGCGAATGAAGAGATGTATCGGGTGCGGGCCACCCAAAAACGACGAACGAGCAAAAACCCCAGCCCCCCTACCATGGCCAGACCGGCGATAATCCCGACGGTCTGAATGTAGGCGAAGGCCTCAGGCAAGGGCTGAACGAAATATCGTAAATGCCGAATCAAAACCAAGGCGAGAGCGGCATGAAACAGGTACCCCCCCAGCCAAGTCCATTTATTCCCTTTGAACAGGCTGTTGAAAAAGGCAACCTCGGTAAACATCCGCCACACCACGCCACTTTTACAGACCGGGGCCGGGGTGGTGGGAATCTTCAACGGAGCGGGAGCCCGCCAGTAGGTCCAGATTCGCCAACCAAAACCAAAAATGAATGTCAGCAAGGCGAGGTACGCGATCAACGCCAACATCGGGTTTACTCCCTGCAAGGTTTTTCAATCGTTGCACGCCTTACGGAAAAACCCGGCTGCCGGGCGCACAGCAGATGACACCAGTGCGCACGAGCAGCCGGACTTTCCATCGATTCCGTTCAGGTGATCTGATCCGCCCCCGGATGGATCAAACGCAGCCGGTCGGTTTGGGCAGGCCAGCGATTTTGCAGGCCTGTTTGGCAGGACCGCCCGGATACAGGTCGTACAGATACTTGGTGTTGCCCTTTTCCTTGCCCAGCTTTTTGCCGATGGCTTTGGTGAGGATACGAATCATGGGAGCGATTTTGTACTCTTCATAGTACTCACGCAGGAAGGAGATCACCTCCCAGTGGTTTTCGCTCATCTCGACATTTTCCTGCTCAGCCAGATACTTGGCTACGTCTTCGCTCCAGTCTGCCAGGTTGATGATGTAACCCTCTTCGTCGGTTTCGTAGGTACGGCCATTCAGTTCGAAGCTCGGCATCTTCGCATCTCCTCAGTGGCGTGGCTAAATTGCCTGTATAACGATTTTTCAACAGAGATCAAAATGGAAGGAAATCAAGGGAAGTCTTTCGCTTTGACACGGGATCTCCCCAACGACACTCCCTCTTCCAAAACATACCGTTCATCGGAATATCATGATTTACTAACGTATGGCAAGGGCCTGTTGGCACATTGTGATTCCATTTGGCGCTCCACACAAAAATCGCCTGGGCAACTGTTCGGCACCATCTCAAGAAAAACATGGATATGAAGACCTTTATCAGGGCTTCGCCCCGAACCCAACCTGGATGCTGTCCAAGGCTTCGCCAGAAAACCGAACCCCTGGACCCTGGCTTATTGCCGGGTGGTACACAGCGATGCGCCCGAATCTCCAGCCCCCCCGGATTCTGATCGATCTGGCCGCTTCATGTGGTTATATCCTGGGATAGATCTTCTGCCAAGGATGCAAATCCAGGGCAATCGCATTTAAAATGGCATGCTGCTGACCCAATTTTTTAAAACCTGCCATGCGTCTGCCTTCTGGCGCAAAGAGACACGCCGGAAGGCAGACCAAGGCCCGCCTTCCGGGTCTTTTTTGCAAACAGCGCAAAAGAGGCCTGGGAGAAGGGGGGGCGTACAAAAACAAAACGGGGCGCTGCCCTGGACAAAGCCAGGGAGCCAGCCTCCTGGACCCCGAGTCCTTTCCGTGTGTTCCAAATGCGATTGCCCTGCGTGCAAATCCCAGGGCAATCGTACTTGAAAGAGCGGGCCGCCGACCCCTACTTTTGCAAACCTGCAATTCGTCCTCACCTTTTCAAAAAAAGCCTGGATATGGAAGCCTTTGTCAAGGCTTCGCCCTGAACCCGCCGGGACACCGTCCTGAGCCCTGCCTGGGAGGCAGCCCCCCGGATCCTGATGCCAAAAAACGATCATGCCCTCGGGTATACCCATTGCAAATGCGATTGCCTTGGGGCCAGGACCATCCACACATTGACTTGCCCACCCAGGCTAACCAGAATGATTTGCCCCGACCAAAGAGATGATTTGATACCATCACGGACCAGGTCGGAGCGTGCCATGAACATGGGGCAACATTGACAAAGGAGGTTTATCGTGAAACCAAAACACCACGTATTTGTTTGCATGAACCAACGTCCCCCAGGTCACCCACGGGGATCCTGTGCAGCCTTGGGGGCCAATACGGTGCGGGAAACATTTGCCAACGAATTGGAAAAACGCAATCTTGGAGAACAGATCCAGGTGACGGGAAGCTTTTGCCTTGGACCCTGCGACCGAGGCCCCACTGTGGTGGTCTATCCTGAAGGGGTATGGTACGGCGGCGTCAAACCGCAGGATGTTGCTGAAATTTTTGATAGCCACCTGCTGGGTGGCGAGCCCGTGAAACGTTTGCGGATGATGTAACAAACCACACCTTGACGCCTTCGAGCCTCCATCCCATCCCTGTAAACATTTTCAGGTAAGTTCAACATGCTATCCTGGGGCTGTCCAGTTGCCAGCCCCAGGATCTTGATTCGTTGATAAAAGGCAACTATTCAGCACCTCTGGTGATCACGCTTTTTCAAATGGTTTTTGAAAAAGATTTTTTCTGCTCCGCATGCCGAAGATACCAATCGAATACCATGCAAATATTGCGAACCAACAATCGCCCAGCTGGTGTTACCTGCAACACAGACCCTCTCTCTTCCATAAGGCCCTCTACAACCATTTGCCTCAGGATGACCATCTCGCTACTGAAATAATCTGCGAATATCACGCCATGCTTTTTTTCCATGGCAGCACAATCCAGCTGAAAATCACAGATAAGGCGCATGATGACATCCCGCCGAATCACATCGTCCTGGCTTAACTGAAGTCCACGAAAAACGGTCAATTCGTTGTGATCAAGCTGGTGATAATAGGTTTCCAGTTCCTTCTGGTTTTGAGCATAGCTCGTACCCACCTGACTGATGGCTGTAACACCCAGTCCAACCAGATCACACTCGGCATGGGTGGTGTATCCCTGAAAATTTCGATGCAGCGCACCATGTCGTTGTGCCCGGGCCAATTCATTGGTCGGCTTGGCAAAATGATCCATCCCCACATAAACATAGTCATGGGCTGTCAAAAAGCGGATGGTTTGTTCCAGAATCTGTAATTTGGTTTCAGCATTGGGAAGATCCTCGGTCTGGATGCGACGCTGCGGGGAAAAATATTGTGGCAGATGGGCATAATTAAAAATGGCCAATCGATCTGGATCCAGGTCATTCACGACTGTCTCAAGGGTATTGAGAAATGAATCCGTACCCTGCAATGGCAACCCATAGATCAGATCCAGGTTGATAGATTGAAACCCAGCTTCTCTGGCCTCAGCCACCACCTGTTGATTCAAGGTTTGCGGTTGAATTCGGTTTACGGCTTTCTGCACACGGGGATCCAGATCCTGAACTCCTATGGAAATCCGATTGAATCCCAGTGCGCGCAATCCACGCACTGTTCCACGTGGAACCTCACGTGGATCCACCTCGATGCCGTATTCACCCTGATCATCATCAAGCAGAAAAAAATGGTTTCGGACCACTTCCAGCAGATGTCCCATCTGATCCAAAGTCAAATAAGTCGGACTGCCTCCACCTAAATGAAGCTGAACAACAGGCCGCCGTTGATCAAACAGGGAACCGACAAGGGCTATCTCCTTTTCTAGGTAGGTCAAATAATAAGCCGCACGGGATCGATCAGGTGTAACAACCTTGTTACAGGCACAATAGTAACAAACGGTGTCGCAAAACGGGATATGGATGTAAAGAGATAGAGGCCGATCAGGTTGAAAGGATGTGGCGGCAACAATATTTTTACGAAAGGCCTTCCCTCCAAACCGATCCGAAAAATGGGGCGCGGTAGGATATGAGGTGTAACGCGGACCCGACCGATCATAGCGATGGATCATGGCCCGATCAAACGATACCTCCTGAGAAATCATGATATGGTTCACGGTAGAATTTCCTGAAAAAAAGTGGTCTGTCATTACCAATTAAGATAGTAACCATTCAGCATCCGGCAACAAACCTCAGTCCAGGAAGCTGGCTCCCTGGCAGGTCCAGGACAGAGTCCTGGCGGATAACGGTAGGGAAGATGAAACCCTCCCCTCCCTCCGAACCGTGCAGGCAATTACAGAATGACAAAATCGTCCGCATATCGTAACTATTCACCACCTTTTCAAGAAAAGCCTGGACATGAAAACCTTTGTCAGGGCTTCGCCCCGAACCCCACCAGGGCGCTGCCCTGGACCCGCCAGGGAGCCAGCACCCTGGACCCCGATTCGTTGGCGGATGATGAATAGTTACCGCATATCGAACCATCTTGTACCCCTGTTCTATCATCCTCTTGTCCATAGGGTGAAGTAGATATTGGCCTGCAATGGGCTGATAACTGAACCCTGAGGAGTCCCACTCGTCAGTTTCTCACAAACAAATCGCAGGTTCGCCGCATCATCCTGCCGAATCGAGTTCGTCTCCTACAGACCAGTGATTTGTATCCAGTTGCTCTCCACCCCGCCTCACGGTGACGCAGTTACTTTCAACTACAGAGTTATGGCATACTCTGACTCGGACTTTCACCGAGCTGATAAAGCGCCCTCACGAGCGCACAGTTCGGGGCGAAACCCTGACAAAAGCTTTCATGTCCAGGCATCTCAAGGTAGTGGCTCAACCATAATGAATTGATGTGCAAAAATGTTCCAATGCTCCAAAAACAGCTCAACCATGAAACGGGGTCCAGGGGGCTGGCTCCCTGGCTTTGTCCAGGGCAGCGCCCTGGTGGGGTTCGGGGCGAAGCCCTGACAAAGGCTTTCATTTCCAAGCTTTTCTTGAAGGAGTGCGGAATAGTCACGAAAAGTGAGCACTTCAAATCAAGTCGGTTGGTCCAGTAGTACCAACAGAAACAATCGATACCATTTACAATCCGGTCAAGTGAACTTTTTCACTTTCCAATCGCACAGAATCCACAAGTACGGCGACTTTTTCCGGATCCATATCAGGAGCCATGCCGTGTCCAAGATTGAAAATATGGCCGGCGTGAGCACCATACTCTTCCAGCAAGCGTTTAACCTCACAGCGAATTTTTTCAGGACTTGCATAAAGAACAGACGGGTCCATATTACCCTGCAACGCTACCAAATGTCCTACACGCTGCCGAGCCTGACCAAGATCAGTGGTCCAATCCAGACCTAATACAGAACATCCACTTCGAGCCATTTCTTCTAAATAAGCCCCACACCCTTTGGCAAAAAGAATAATTGGTACATGCAAACCATCCAAACCTACTTTATCAATCCGATCTACAATCATTTTCATGGATCGGAGCGAGAATTCACGAAAATCACGTGGTGATAAAATGCCACCCCAAGTATCAAATATTTGAATAGCTTGCGCACCGTGACGAATTTGAGCATTCAAATAATCAACAACTGCGTCAACCAACTTATCTAATAACAAGTGCATACTTTTTGGATCATCATACATCATACCTTTAACTGCTCCAAAATTTTTACTACTACCACCTTCAACCATATAAGTCGCAAGTGTCCATGGACTTCCGGAAAATCCTATCAATGGAATTTTATTATCGAGTTCCTTGCGAATAGATAAAATAGTTTTCATTACATAATTTAAATGTACTTCAGATTCGACAGGATGAAGTTTATATAAATCTTGATTGCTTCGTAAAACAGGTTGTAACTGTGGTCCTTCCCCTTCATGAAATTGTAAAACCATACCCATTGCTTCTGGAACTACTAAGATGTCAGAAAATAATATTGCAGCGTCCAAACCAAAACGATGTATTGGCTGTAAAGTTACTTCAGTTGCCAAATCAACATTTTTACATAAAGCCATAAAACTACCAGCTTTTGTACGAATACGACGATATTCCGGTAAATATCGGCCAGCCTGTCGCATAATCCAGATAGGTGTTCTTTTCGTTGGAATTCTTGAAGCTGCCTGAAGAAATGGATGTTCGGATTGCATGGTATTTATCCTTTCAAAAAGGTTCAGCTCTTTTTTAAGGAAAGCTTTGAGGAATTTCTTTGTAAAGAGCGCAAAAAAAACCTGGTAGAAGGAAGGTGTATAAAAGCAAAATCGTAACTATTCAGCACCCTTTCAAAAAAAGCCTGGATATGAAAGCCTTTGTCAGGGCTTCGCCCCGAACCCCATCAGGACTCTGTCCTGGACCTGCCAGGGAGCCAGCCCCCTGGACCCCGATTCGTGGTCGGGTGCTGAATAGTTACGCAAAATCGAGCATTGCTCTGGACACAACAAGAGCATTGCTCTAGGTTTTTCAATGAGCCAACCTTTTGGATCCAGATTCGTTGACATGGTCAAAGCGATGATCATGACTTGCTGCTGAATGGTTGCAAAATTCTTTTCCTCATTCTGGATAGCTGGAAAGCATGAGACTATGTTCCTGACTATAGGGACAATTGTGTACGAGTGTCAATCTGTGTAGAATTTTCTTTTTTTTATTTTAAATTTATAAAAAAGATAGAAATAGAAATCGTTGCCTGTGGATATGTGATTAAGAATGTAACATATTGTTTTATAAGCATAATTATTCATATTCTCTGGGGATGACTCTCGGGAGTTTCCTTGTGTGTATTGTGGAGAAATTTTTTACATGATGATGATTTCCACCCTTATCCACAGAATTATTTCTGAATCCTTCAATCCATACACAGCTTCATGTGGATAATTAATAAAAAGTTATTAATTTTCAAAAACTTTTAAAAAAACCAGAACATAAATTTCCTTGTCGAGAGGTCCAGGGGGTTGGCTCCCTGGCAGATCCAGGACTTTGTCCCGGTGGGTTTGAAGTGAAAGCCCTGCAAAGGTTGAAACGATTCCCTACCCAGCCACGAATCGAGGTCCAGAGGGCTGCCTCCTTGGCAAGTCCAGGTCAGAATTCTGATGGGTTTAGGGCGAAGCCTTACGAAGGCTGAATCGATTCACCACCCGGCCTCGAATCGAGGTCCAGAGGACTGGTTCCCTGGCAGGTCCAGGACAGCGTCCTGGTGGAGTTCGGAGCGAAGCCCTGGCAGAGGTATTCATATCCAAGCTTTTCTTGAAAAAGTGGTGAATAGTTACCAAAGCCATTTATTTCCTGGCTTTTTTAGAATGAAACTGAATAGTTACGTTGAGATTTTGTTATTCTTGACTCTTACGAGTGGCAAAACAATGATTATTGCCTATGAATTTAAATAAGAATTGGATAACGAATAGCTAAATTAAAATTTTCGTGAACGGGCATGATCATTTTTTCCGAAATTCGCACCCATTTTTCACGTAAATTAATATTTTGTTTCAAATTTCCATGAGTAGATGGTAGTGCAGCCTGTGTGTGTTCATAATAAACTCCTAAAACAACAATTCCTTTGCCATCTATTTTATCAACCAAATATTCAGATGAAAAATCAATTGATCGTTTATTTGCCCAATCCTCAAGCATTGATAACTCTTTTGAACTTAAAATATATAATAAATACTGTTCAATTGATACATCACCCATATGACTTAAGCTAGAAAGGAGAGTCATTCGACGATCTTGTTGAGATGTTATAAATACAGTGCCTGTTTTCTTTTCTCTGGCTATGACTTGTGCTGCTAGCGCAGCGGCAGAACGACGGCCTGCTGCATTATGGTAAAAATTAAAATACTCAAAAAATTTTTTTTCAAGATCATCTACAAAATCTTCACCCCGTTCATATAGACTTTTCTTTAAATAATTTAATTGTATCCCTAAACTGCGTAAAGCAGTATCGGTTAAACGTTCAATCTTTACGTGAAAATGAGTTAATTGAAATTCGTATTTATTTCTTTCTGAATTTTTTGTTTTTTGAATTAAAAGGCTAAAATCTAAAGGAAGGAGTGTTCTTAAAAGAAATCCAAAGCGATCATGATTAATGAGACGATAGGCATGATCATAATCTTTAAGAGCATGAAGGCCCGGGGCTAAAGATGCAATATTTTTCTTATTGACTTGATTGTTTGTGCGACAGCGAAAATATTTTCTCATTCTTTCAGGGATTTCTCCATCCATCATGATGATCAAGGCATTGTTGTGAAGTTTATATTCTTTGGTCGTGCCCATGGCACCTGGTCGCAGCGATGCCAGTGGGACGAATGGATAAGGGATCTTGAAACGACAAAATTTATGGTAGGATTCCGTCAGGGTGTATTGGATCAAATGTTGCGTCAGGCGTCTGCGTGCAGAAGCATATGGTGTTTGCGTCCCTGACACAGGCGACGTATGGACCAGGTCGATCCACTCAAATTCACCTTGAAAAGCCATGTGGTATACTCACGAGACAAAACGAGATGGCGGACTGTCGAACATTTTGTTGATTGTCAGCTATCCTACAAGGGAAACCTATCACACTCTCTCAAAAAAATTGTAACGATCTGGTATCTTTTAAAAAAGCGTAATTATTCACAAGCCTTTCAAGAAAAGCCTGGACATGGAACTCTTTATCTGGGTTTTGCCCCGAACTTCACTTGGATGCTCTCTTGGACCCGTCAGGGAGTCAGACTCCTAGTGGCTCAACCGTATTGATTTGATGTGCAAAAATGTTCCAATGCTCCGGGAACAGCTCAACCATGAAACGGGGTCCAGGGGGCTGGCTCCCTGGCTTTGTCCAGGGCAGCGCCCTGGTGGGATTCGTGGCGAAGCCCTAACAAAGGCTTTCATTTCCAAGCATTTCTTGAAAGAGTGCGGAATAGGCACAAAAGTGAGCACTTCAAATCAAGTCGGTTGGTCCACTAGATCCCAATGTGTTTCGGGTGGTGAATCGTTACCCCAATTATTCATGCATGTGTCAACAAGGAGGTTGATTTAAAATGACCCGATTGACCGAGATTGAGCAGTTTTTGGCGCAAACCATGCGTGTGGATTCCATTGCTGATCACCACCCAAATGGGGTGCAGGTACGTGGTCGGGAATCGGTGGAGAAAATTGTCAGTGGGGTTTCGGCTTGTCAAGCCATTTTTGATGCAGCTGTCGCTGCCGAGGCTGACCTTGTTTTGGTTCATCACGGCATGTTTTGGGATCAGGATCCAAGAGTGGTGGAAGGGAGCCTCAAGGAGAGGTTGAAGACTTTGCTGCAACATGATCTGACCCTGATGGCCTATCATTTACCGTTGGATTGCCACCCAGTGTTGGGAAATAATGCACAAATATTGTCAAGGTTGGGTTTAGAGGCTGGCGAGCCATTTGGGCACTATCATGGAACCGCCCTTTCCCATGTTGGGAGATGTGTTTCACCACTTTCCATCCATGAATTTTCCCGTCAGGTTCGTGATCTTTTTGGTGGTGAACCCCTGGTGTTGCCGTTTGGGCCTGAATCTGTTCGGCACGTCGCGGTTTGCAGTGGTGCTGCACCTGCCTTGATTCGCGAAGCTCGTGCCTTGGGTGCAGATCTGTTTTTGACCGGTGAGGGGACGGAGTATATTTACCACTTTGCCCGGGAGGAGAAACTCCATTTCATGGCTGCCGGGCATCATCGAACAGAGAAATTTGGTGTCCAGGCTGTCGGTGAGTTGTTGGCAGCCCGGTATGGTATCCATCATCAGTTTATCGATATAAATAATCCTCTATGAACGCTTCCGTTGCTGGTCGTATGATAGAAATCGATGGTGCCACCCGCATTTATGGTGTCATTGGTAATCCTGTGGTTCACTCCCTTTCACCTGCCATGCACAATCTGGCTTTCCAACAGGCAGGTATCAATGCCCGGTATTTGCCGTTTCACGTGAAACCTTCGCATCTGACTGAGGCCGTGCAAGGATTCGTGGCGCAGGGAGTGCAGGGTTTCAATTCGACCCTTCCCCATAAGGAGGCATTGTTGAAACTCATGGATTGGGTGGATAGCGAGGCTATGCTGATGGGGGCGGTCAATACCGTTCGCATCGAACCGGATGGCAGCCTGAGCGGTTTCAACACCGATGCGGATGGATTCTATCTGGCCATGCAATCCCGTTTCCCCGCGCACATGCAGGACGCCGAAGTGATCGTACTGGGTGCGGGGGGTGCTGCCCGGGGGGTGTTGGCTGGATTGGCTAAAGGGGGAGTGAACCGTATCACTCTGGCCAACCGTACCTTGAGTCGCGCCGAACACCTTCTGGACACCATGACCGGACCCGGTTTGGCCAAAGTCGATCGGCGGGCCATCCCGCTCGTTTCGGAAAAATTACCACTGGAAACTTGTACACTGATTGTCAACACGACCAGTGCCGGCATGCATGGCGAAAGCTTGTCAGTCGTGGATATGCATCGCTTACCCCCCGGCGCCGTGGTCGTGGATATCATCTATATTCCTCCCTGCACACCCTTCCTGCATGCTGCACAAAAGTGTGGGTTGAATGTATTGAATGGCCTGGATATGTTGATCTATCAAGGCGCTCGCTCCTTCCAAATCTGGACTGACATGGAGATGCCAGTTGCCTTGGTCAGAACACATTTGGAACATTTGTTGGGCAGCAGAGCACCTCACGCGTAATCAGGGAGGCGCCATGAATTGGCAAGTTGAAGTGGTACTATTCGTTTTAGGTGCCATTGTGGGGAGCTTTCTGAACGTTTGCATTTTCCGTCTTCCGTTGCAGGAAAGCATTGTTTTTCCCTCTTCCCGGTGTATGGGATGCGGGACACACATCCCCTGGCATGACAACATTCCCATTTTTGCCTGGTTATGGCTGCGGGGACGCTGCCGGCACTGCCAGGCCCCCATCTCCATCCAATATCCCATCATTGAAGCTCTGGCTGGTGTTGTCGCAGTGACGGTCTGTATGCGCTTCGGCCTGACCCGGGAGAGCCTGGCACTGGTGGTCTTGGGATATGGATTGATCGTCTTGACCGTCATCGATTTCTATCACTACATCTTGCCGGATGTGATTACCAAACCAGGCATGGTTTTGGGCCTGCTTCTGGCTGGTCAGCCCCTGGTGGGGTTGCCCGCTTTTGCACCCCCTCTTGCAACGTGGCAAAACGCAGCCATGGGCGTTTTCTGGGGATATTGGGGGTTGTGGCTTTTCGCCTGGATTTTTGAAAAAATCACCGGGAAAGTGGGAATGGGGTTGGGTGATGTGAAACTTTTGGCCATGATTGGGGCCTGGTTGGGCTGGCAAGCTTTGCCTTTTACCTTGTTCGGGGGGGCCTTTCTGGGAAGTATTGTCGGGGTGTCCCTGATCCTGTTTGCCAAGCGGGACGAGGCGCAGCCCATTCCTTTCGGACCCTATCTGGCGGTGGCGGCCTGGGTGTACCTGTTTTTTGGTGATGCCATTCTGAACTGGTATTGGCAAAAATTTATCGTTGGCACATAGGAACGATTCACCACCCGGCCACGCATCGGGGCATATCCAGGCTTTTCTTACAAGGTCGCTGAATAGTTATCGCCAAGGTTCCTCCGCCTATGTTGATTCTTGGTCTGACTGGTTCCATGGGATGTGGCAAGAGCAGCGTTGCGCGTCTGTTGGCGGAGCGGGGTGTTCGTGTTTTGGACTCCGATCTGTTTGCCAGAATGGCCTTGGCGCCTGCATCGCCGGGATTTGATCAGGTGGTTGAACGTTTTGGTGCTCGGGTTTTGGATGGCACGGGTGCGTTGGACCGGGCGGGTTTGGGTGTGGCTCTGCAAGAAGATCCTCATGGGTGGCAGGCGTTGGAGGCTATCGTTCATCCAGAGGTGCGCCGTCTACAGGCAGAGGCTTTGCGCCGCTTGGACCTGGAGAACTCTTCCGCCGTGGTTGTCCTGGACGAGCCTTTGCTATTTGAAACGGGTGGGGAATTTCTCTGTGATTGGGTTGTGGTAGTAGCTTGTGCGGAGCGGCAAATGGAGCGTCTGCAACAAAGGGGTGGGATGGCTCTCACCGTTCAACAGGCGGCCATGGCTCGGCAGATGACTGAGGGTGAAAAGTGTCGCCGGGCTGACTTGGTGATCGACAATCGGGGGTCGTGGGAAGAGTTGGTCCTGCAAGTTGAATCGACCTGCGGTTGGATTGGGTGCGTGGCTGGACGGGTTGGTGAGTCAGTCTGGCCAAAAAAATGGAGTAACGATTCACCACCCGGTAACAAATCAGGGTCCAGGGGGCTGGCTCCCAGGCAGGTCCAGGACAGCGTCCTGGTGGGGTTCGGGGCGAAGCCCTGACAAAGGCCTTCATATCCAAGCTTTTCTTGAAAGGGTGCTGAATAGTTACTTCTTTAAAAACCTGCAATACGTCTGCCTTCTGGCGCAAAAAGACGCGCCAGAAGGCAGACCATGGCCCGTCGCCCCTTAAGCCTTATTTGCAAACAGCGCAAAAAAGGCCTGGGAGAAGGGGGGCGTACAAAAACAAAACGGGGCGCTGCCCTTGACCCGCGAGGGCGCTGCCCTTGACCCGCAAGGTCGCTGCCCTTGACCCGCCTGGGAGCCAGCCCCCTGAACCCCAATTCGTCACAGTTACTCCATCCCGCCCTCTGGACTTTTTTTGGATTCGTCTGCATTTATTTTTTGATTTCTGAAATCATTCGAGCTAAATCAGCCACAGATCGTGGCGACGGAAAATCAGCGGCCAACACGCCACACTGGTGCAACGCCTGTTGCAAGGTCAAAACGGCTGGAGACTCCATTTGAGCTGAATGAAGCAAGGCGACATCCGCCATGATGCTGGTGGTTGCTCCCTGTGCCAAAACCTGCCCATGGGCAAACAAAGCTGCCGAATCAGCCCAGGCATAAGCAAGATCCACATCGTGGGTGGAAAAGACGATGGTGGTACCAGTCGTGGAGAGTTGTGTCAGAGTGGCCAGCAGAAGGGATTTTCCCAGATGATCGAGGCCAGCAGTGGGTTCATCCAGGATCAGGATGCGGGGGCGCATGGCCAACACACCAGCCATGGCTGCGCGCTTGCGCTGCCCATGGGAGAGAAGATGCGGCGGACGCTCGGCCAAAGAGGTGATTTCCAGGGCCTCCAGGGCCTCGGTCACCCGTTGCCGTGCTGCGTCGGCGGCAAGGCCCAGGTTGAGGGGACCAAAAGAGACATCCTCTGCCACGCTGGCAGCAAACAATTGATCATCCGCCTCCTGGAGAACCACCCCTACCTCCTGTCGCCAGAGCGTCAGAGCGGCACGGTCATAACGCACAGGTTTTCCGTGCAGAAAAATTTCACCGGTGTGTGGCCGCAGGGTGCCATTGAGATGCAACAAAAGCGTTGTTTTACCCGCGCCATTGGCCCCCAACAGGGCGAGCCGTTCGCCCTGGATGATCCGCAGATTGAGCCCCTGCAACGAATCCGCGTTGCCGCCAGGGTAACGATGCCCCAGGTTGCGTGCCTCCAGGATCACGTCAGCCATGGCCGGTCCATATAGCAGCCAGGTCTCGGCTGGCCCAAAAAATACCGCCGGGCAGCGTAACCGCGCCAATCCACTCAAGGGGCCGGGTTTTGGGGAGGGAGGTAAGCACGGGAAGCGCACCGGTATGGCCACGAGCTGCCAGGCCGGTTTCCAGGCGTTGGGCCTGGTGCATGGTGCGACCCAGCAATCCAGCCACGAGCAGGGAAAGGGAACGCAATGAAGTACGCCACCCTTGATAACCGAGGCGAAACGACTGCGAGCGAAAACCGGATAACGCAACATCGCTCAATACGAACAGCAGCCGATAGGTGAGCATGGCCAGGTCGACGAAGACGGGTGAGAGTCCCACTCTTTGGCCCAGGCTGATCAGGCGCATGGGCGGTGTGGTCATGGAGAGGAGAAGCATGGCCGACAGCGTGGCCAGGGAACGGACGCCCAGCAGCATGGCATCCGTGGCTCCGGCAGCAGACCAGAGCAGAACCGGCCCCCCCTGCCAACCCACCGAGAGGGCCAGCACAGGCAGCCCGGTCGCCAGAAACCCCAGGGGAACCGCAAGAACGCCCAGAAAGATGCGCATGGGGACGAGGGCTGACAGACGAGCAAGAAGAAGCGTCGCCACCAACACTAGAATGGCCGCAAACGGAGGAGATCCCCCCAAAGCTGTTCCCATCAGGCCAAAGGTGAGAAAAACTTTTCCCCCCGTGCCACGTCGGCTCCAGGCATTTTCATGGGCTATCTGATCAAGAACGTGCATGCCCCTGGCTCGCAGCTTGTCGGCGACCGCGCCGCAAACCGATGTAATAACCGATCACACTGCTGCCCAAAGCGGCTTGCAAGGCGAACAACAGGCTGGCAACCTCGCTGCTGGGGGGGGTCCAAAGTGAGGTAAACCAGGGTTGGTAATCCGGTCGATATTGGGTGATCACCTTTCCGGCCTGATCGTCGGAGCCGGTAAATGTTCCATCTTTGGACCAGGGCAACACGAACGGCAGGAGCAGGATCAAAACGGCGAGGGTGAGGACGATGCGATTGTCACGCAACATGACAAGCCTCCTTCACCTCATGTGTGCCACGCAGGACGGCCAATTGCTGCAACTCATCTGGACTATAGCGCGTCAACCAGTTGACCACGGCCACGGTCAGCAAACCCTCGACAATGGCCAGGGGGATCTGGGTCACGGCAAATACGACCAGGAATTTCAGCGCCGAGCCGACGACGCCAGATGCCGGATCCGGAAATGCCAGGGCAAGTTGCAAGGCCGTGGTGACATAGGTGCTGAGATTTCCCAGTGTTGCTGCCAGAAAAACGGTTGTGGGCAGGGAAAGGTTGACAGATTGTCCGCTACGATAGCAGGCCCACGCCACCCATGGGCCGACAATCCCCATGGAAAAAAGATTGGCTCCCAAGGTGGTGAGACCACCGTGGGCCAGGAGCAGGGCCTGAAACAACAACACAATGGTGGCGATCAGCGTCATGATGGGCGGTCCAAACAGAACAGCCCCCAGACCGGTCCCGGTGGGATGTGAACAACTTCCTGTCACGCTTGGCAGCTTGAGGGCGGAGAGCACAAAGGAGAAGGCAGCACAGGCCCCCAGGAGGAGGCGGGTCTCCGGTTTTTCGCGCAACAGGCGTCCGGCCTTCCTGATGCCAATGACCACAAAGGGCAAGGCACCGGCACCCCACGCAGCAGCGTGCAATGGCGGCAAAAAACCTTCCATGATATGCATGCAAAAACCTCCCCGAATGGATCCGGAGAGGTTGTAACGATGGTCTGGGGAGGGGAGTCGTTGCAGACGACGTGACAGGCATCCACTCCGCGCCACCGGGGCACCCCGCCCGGATGAAACAACGCGATACTCAAACTGTATGCTGGCAGGTCTCCTGGCTTGCGGGTCATGACCGCACGTCCTGCCTTCCCGGTTTCCCAGTGGCCTGGTTTGGACGACGGCTCGCCGCGCACAGTTGCGGGGGCAGCCACGGCATCGGGCCCGTCAGGGCCGCGACCGTGTTCCCATTTCACCCCCCACACCGGCAGATGTGGGGGAATCCAGCATGGGGGGGATTCTTAGGGGAATTTTGCGGTGAAAGTCAAGAAAAAAAGGTCAGTGAATGAATTTTGTGAAGATCCGGGTGGTGAATCGTAGCCGGTTTCACGATGAAACTTGATCGTAAAAATGTGATTAAGCTATAGTTTTTCTACAAATTTTGGTATACCGTTCAGGTTGTAAATTTCAATGTGGTAGAGAATGGTGGAAAAAAGGAGGATGTCAACTGGTAGAGAACCCTGTCCGTAGTCTGGTGATTCGTTCGACAGGTTGCGCAGGCTTTTTGATTTGCTCATGGCAAAATAAATATGTTGTTCATAACTATCTGACCCAGCATGGGTTGGGGGCATTTTTAACCCATTTTTTATGATCAGATCCATCGGTTCAGGATCGACCTTGAGTTCCCCACTTTCATATCCCGCAATCAGGATGGATGCCATTGTATCCAGAGCGCATTGGAATGCCAGGATCTCATTGGCGAGACGAACACGGGGTGAACAGCTACTTTCCAGCATGGTTGAGGATCTGAAGAGACGTACCTGGAGGATTGACACCGCCACGCAGGCCGCAATTTTGTGCCGATCTTTTTAAAAGCCTGGATATGAAAGCCTTTGTCAGGGCTTCGCCCCGAACCCCACCAGGACTCTGTCCTGGACCTGCCAGGGAGCCAGCCCCCTGGACCCCGATTCGTGGTCGGGTGCTGAATAGTTACGATTTTTCAAAAAATTAGCCCCAGGGAGTAAAAATCGCTCCTTTGATGCATTGTGCATAATTAGCCGTCTTTTGTAACCGGAAAAAATTTCCTAACCGGCTTAAGCACGCCACATCTTGACCTGGGACAGGGATTCCTTATGATGAAGAATTTCCGCTGTGACGGGAAGTGGGCGGTCAGGGGTTTCCCGGGGTGGTGGTTTCACGGCGGGCAACGCCGGGAGTGATCGCCGAAACCGGAAATTAGAGGTGTGGAAAGAGGTATGCCGCCATGAAAAGGACTTTTCAACCCAGCATCATTCGTCGCAACCGGACGCATGGGTTTCGCTCCCGGATGGCCACACGGGGAGGTCGCGGGGTGCTCTCCCGGCGTCGTGCCCGGGGCCGTCATCGCATTGCCATCTGATCTGCAACAGAGTGTCGCCACGTCGGAAGAGAAAACCCAGGGATTTCCCAAGGATGCACGTCTGCTGGTGAGCCGGGATTTTACCGCCGTGATGCGTCAGGGACGCCGCAAGGGGAATGCCCTTTTTCTCCTGCACGTCTGGTTGCGTCCGGGAGCGAGGTGCCGTCTGGGCTTGACCGTCAGCCGAAAAGTTGGCAACGCAGTGGTGCGCAATCGGGTCAAGCGCGTGGCCCGGGAGTATTTTCGGCAGCGTCAAGCGCAACTGCGGCCTGGGTGCGCCTGCGTTCTTGTGGCCCGGGCGACGGCGGGTGGGGTCGACAACGTCGCGTTGGCCTGCGCTCTTGACGAGTTGTTCAAGCCCTGGTTTGCGCCGGTTGGCGGCACATCGTTGCGGGTTGTACCATGAAACGGTTGCTGATGGTTTTGATTCGCGGTTATCAACTCTTGCTCTCTCCTTTGCTGCCACCTCGATGCCGCTTCTTCCCAAGTTGTTCCACCTATGCCTACGAGGCTGTGGCGCGGCATGGGTCGTGGCGTGGGGGGGCTCTGGCTTTGCGGCGGATTTTGAAATGCCACCCCTTTCATCCCGGGGGAGTTGACCCGGTGCCCTGACTCATTCCTGCCTGCTTAGGATGCCCCAATTATGGATCGGCGTACACTTCTGGCCATTGTCATCTCCTTCATTCTGCTGGTGGTGTACCAGTGGACTCTGAACACCTACTTTCCCCCCATGGAAGCGACAGAGGTTTCGGCTGTGGGAGCTTCCGCCGAGCCGACCACCCCGCCACCGATGGACCCGGTGGTGAACAAAGAGAGCGTGGTGGGCAAAGAGAGCATGGTTCCTGTGCAAAACCCCGTCGGCAAGGGGCCTGCCCAGACGGTGGCCAACCCTGATGTGGTCAAACTTCCCCAGATCCAAAGTGCACAGGTCGTCGAATTTCAAAATCAAAAAATTCAAGGTGGCATCGCGCTGATGGGCGGGGAGTTGGTCGATTGGCGGTTTCTCGACTACAAGGACCGTGTGGGAGCGGAAGGGAAACCCATTCGCTTTTTGAACCGCGATCCCAAGGAGTTGTTCAAGGGTTCCAGTGGTTTCATTGCCTCCGTGGGTGTGGATGTACCCCGCAGTGATACCCTGTGGGAGCAGGTCAAGGACGCCGACGGTAAAAGCAATGAGATCCATTTGCGCTGGCAGAGTCCGCATGGTCTCACCTTCGAGAAGATATTGACCTGGCAGCCGGTCTCCTATCTGCTTGATGTAGTGGATCGCGTGACCAACAGTTCAGGAAATCCTGTCAAGTTTTTCCACTATGCCCAGTTTTTACGTCACCACCAGCCCCAAGAAAAAAGTTCCATGTCCGCCCCGACCGACTTTCATGGCCCCATGGGATTCTTGCGGGGCAGCCGGGTTCAGTTCGGTTATGAGGAGCTGCTCAAGGGGGACCATTTCGAGGAGAGTGTCGGCGGATGGGCCGGCTTTTCCGACAAATATTTCCTGGCCTCCATGACCGATTTTGCAGGGCAGGAGCGGCGGCGGTTCTACTTCGACCACGACGCACCCAACTATCGTGTCGGCATGGTTTCGCCCTCCCATGCGATCGGGAACAACGAAACCCGCTTCTTCCAGACCCGGTTGTTCATCGGACCGAAGGCCACCCAGACTCTGACGACGCAAAACATGCATTTGGAACGCTCCATCGACTATGGCTGGTTCCATTTTCTGGCTGAACCTCTGATGCAGCTCCTGTTGCTGTTTGATCGTTTCGTTCACAATTTCGGCTTGGCCATCATCCTTTTGACCGTTGTGATCAAGTTGCTGTTTTTCCCCCTGGCCAACAAGAGCTACCGCTCGATGAGCGCCATGAAAAAGCTGCAACCGAAGGTGGAGGGTCTGCGCAAGTTGTATGGGGATGACAAGCAGCGGCTCAATCAGGAGATGATGAAACTTTACCAGGATCACAAGGTGAATCCCCTGGGAGGGTGTTTGCCTATTGTGGTACAGATTCCTGTTTTTTTTGCCCTTTACAAGGTCTTGTTCCTCTCGGTTGAGATGCGGCATGCACCGTTTGTGTTTTGGATTCAGGATCTTTCTGACATGGATCCCTACTATGTCCTGCCCATCCTGATGGGCATTTCCATGTTGGTGCAGTCCAAGTTGAATCCAGCTCCGGCTGATCCGATTCAGGCCAAAGTGATGATGTTCCTTCCCGTGATTTTTACTGTCATGTTCCTGACTTTTCCTTCGGGCTTGGTTCTCTATTGGTTGGTCAACAATGTTCTCTCCATTCTTCAGCAGGGCTACATCATGAAGAAGGAGAGTTGAGGATTGAAAATCGGGGATGGAGGTTCTGGAGGAAGGGCTGTGCCCTTTCTGCCGGCGGGGTCCGGGGCGGAGCCCCGAAAAGAAGGATTGAAAAACTGGGATGGAGGTCCAGGAGGAAGGGCTGCGCCCTTCCTCCT
>JADGBZ010000060.1:0-4966 GCA_015231175.1 Magnetococcales bacterium
GTCAGAGAAAATTTACGCCACATCAGGCAATTAGGTCAATGTCGGGCACCACCGAGAATCGGCTCCGTCTCAATCCCCTTAAAAGCGGGGCGATTACTGCGTGAAAAGATGGAAAAGAATACCGAAACTATTGTTTTTCCACCGTCTCAATCCCCTTAAAAGCGGGGCGATTACTGCGTGGCGGGATGCACCGCCGAGTCGAACGGAATCGCAGCAAAACCGTCTCAATCCCCTTAAAAGCGGGGCGATTACTGCGTGGTTGAATTGCTGGCTCATAAACCCAAATTTCCATCCAAACGTCTCAATCCCCTTAAAAGCGGGGCGATTACTGCGTGAAAAACGGCGATTTCAGCCGCACCTTCAGAGTTTCAGGTCTCAATCCCCTTAAAAGCGGGGCGATTACTGCGTGTGCTGGCAGGAGGAAACGGGGCTGGAAAGTCAAGCCTTGTCTCAATCCCCTTAAAAGCGGGGCGATTACTGCGTGAGCCCAGACGGCCAGAAAGTCCTGTCAGGGCTATAAAGTCTCAATCCCCTTAAAAGCGGGGCGATTACTGCGTGTTTCGCGGAGATTTGATCTGCGACCGGTCTCAATGATAAGTCTCAATCCCCTTAAAAGCGGGGCGATTACTGCGTGGCTAAGAATGCTTTTTTGTAAGTTGTGGCCATTTACGTAGTCTCAATCCCCTTAAAAGCGGGGCGATTACTGCGTGGATGTATGCGACTTAACATACGAAGATTCGTCAAACAGTCTCAATCCCCTTAAAAGCGGGGCGATTACTGCGTGTTGGGGACGAACAAAACACGGTCCGGCGCACTGGTCCGTCTCAATCCCCTTAAAAGCGGGGCGATTACTGCGTGCGGGCGAGATGGCCTGCCGTGATATGGATGTCATCGGCGGGTCTCAATCCCCTTAAAAGCGGGGCGATTACTGCGTGGGATATCTTGGGAGGCTGCACGTCAGACTCGACGGGTGTGTCTCAATCCCCTTAAAAGCGGGGCGATTACTGCGTGGACGAAAGAATGGGCTGCCGAAGAGGCGAAAGCCCGAGGGTCTCAATCCCCTTAAAAGCGGGGCGATTACTGCGTGCGCCGACGAAGGCCAGGCATTCCTGGGCAGCCCTACTGGTCTCAATCCCCTTAAAAGCGGGGCGATTACTGCGTGACCGCGACATATCAGTCGCCGCATACGGGGAGCATCCGGAGTCTCAATCCCCTTAAAAGCGGGGCGATTACTGCGTGGGGAGAAAGAAAATGAAAATCTGGAAAGCTGCGATCATGTCTCAATCCCCTTAAAAGCGGGGCGATTACTGCGTGAAGAAAAATGCAAATCTGGAAAGCGGGCATTATCTCGATGTCTCAATCCCCTTAAAAGCGGGGCGATTACTGCGTGCCCGGCAGGGCAGCATGTCATGTCAGGGCTGTGACAGTCTCAATCCCCTTAAAAGCGGGGCGATTACTGCGTGTGAGTAGTCCGTGTGTTCCCTGGTCCAATTTGCGGACTCGTCTCAATCCCCTTAAAAGCGGGGCGATTACTGCGTGATCCGGAAAAAATAAAGATGGGGCTGAGGTGCATGTGATGTCTCAATCCCCTTAAAAGCGGGGCGATTACTGCGTGGCACATCCGGATGCACGGCCGCTACACCAGGTGGCGGCGGGTCTCAATCCCCTTAAAAGCGGGGCGATTACTGCGTGTGCCTGGTCGAGGATCATGGTCCACCATCCGTAACTCTAGGTCTCAATCCCCTTAAAAGCGGGGCGATTACTGCGTGGTCTCTTCTCTTTTGGAGCATAGTCCTCGGCCTGGTCGAGTCTCAATCCCCTTAAAAGCGGGGCGATTACTGCGTGCTGGCTGAAAAGCCGGGCAGGCCAAATCTGGATAGGCTCATGTCTCAATCCCCTTAAAAGCGGGGCGATTACTGCGTGTCGATCGGCGATGGTGTCACCATCGAAGCTACTGCTAGTCTCAATCCCCTTAAAAGCGGGGCGATTACTGCGTGTGTGGCTGCAACAGTTGTTGTCGGGATCAGTGACCCTAGTCTCAATCCCCTTAAAAGCGGGGCGATTACTGCGTGGGTTGTGTTGGAGTCATTCGGCGGGAAGCCGGATGATGGTCTCAATCCCCTTAAAAGCGGGGCGATTACTGCGTGTATGATCATGACCCACCATGCATCCATCACCATCGCGTCTCAATCCCCTTAAAAGCGGGGCGATTACTGCGTGGATGCAAATATCACCTTCTGGGATGCGTTCCTGACTTCTGGTCTCAATCCCCTTAAAAGCGGGGCGATTACTGCGTGGCATCGTGCGGCGTTGACCCAGTTCGTTGGAGAAACGGCGTCTCAATCCCCTTAAAAGCGGGGCGATTACTGCGTGACCTTCAACCTGCCACGCATCACTAATGCAATACCCTGGTCTCAATCCCCTTAAAAGCGGGGCGATTACTGCGTGTGTAAGTATCACCTTCTTGGTGTGCTGCCGGATTTCTGGTCTCAATCCCCTTAAAAGCGGGGCGATTACTGCGTGACAAACTTAGGGCATACAGACAAAAATTGTTTGCAATAGCGTCTCAATCCCCTTAAAAGCGGGGCGATTACTGCGTGCTGATCGGCAGGCGCAGTTTGAACAGGCTCGTGAAGAGCAAGTCTCAATCCCCTTAAAAGCGGGGCGATTACTGCGTGAGCATCCATCGCGTGCTACGGTGTGCATCCCGACTCATGTGTCTCAATCCCCTTAAAAGCGGGGCGATTACTGCGTGTACCGTTTCGGGAACGATGGATGACACAATGGAGTCCATTGTCTCAATCCCCTTAAAAGCGGGGCGATTACTGCGTGGTCACATCACGGTCCACGACGTGACCGGGCAAAAGAAGTCTCAATCCCCTTAAAAGCGGGGCGATTACTGCGTGTCAAACGGGGTGGCCGCAAAGCCTGATCCGGCAAAAATGTCTCAATCCCCTTAAAAGCGGGGCGATTACTGCGTGACCGCACGTCAACATCCTGGCGGGCTGTACCGCCGACTCGTCTCAATCCCCTTAAAAGCGGGGCGATTACTGCGTGGCACCGTCCCACTGCTGGCGCGTGTGAACGTATTTGATCGTCTCAATCCCCTTAAAAGCGGGGCGATTACTGCGTGTTGTAATGCCTGTATCAGCCCACGCTGATCCTGACCATGTGTCTCAATCCCCTTAAAAGCGGGGCGATTACTGCGTGCGATGCCCGGGAGATGCGGGGAGAAGGCACGCTCCCCGTCTCAATCCCCTTAAAAGCGGGGCGATTACTGCGTGTGAAAGCCGGCTTCTATTTGGACAGTACCGGACACTGTACAGTCTCAATCCCCTTAAAAGCGGGGCGATTACTGCGTGAGACATAGATGACGCGGCGAAAGCTGCGCGGAGACTGGGTCTCAATCCCCTTAAAAGCGGGGCGATTACTGCGTGTTTCCAGCGGGCTTGCGTTTCCAGCGGGCTTGCGTTTCCGTCTCAATCCCCTTAAAAGCGGGGCGATTACTGCGTGACAATTTTACTCCGAAATTTTGCCGCGCATTTTTGCTGGTCTCAATCCCCTTAAAAGCGGGGCGATTACTGCGTGCATCATCGGCGCTGGTGCTGAGATCGGCGATGGTGTCGTCTCAATCCCCTTAAAAGCGGGGCGATTACTGCGTGGCGTGCTCTGGGGTGAGTATACAGGCAACCCCGACATGGCGTCTCAATCCCCTTAAAAGCGGGGCGATTACTGCGTGGCTCTCCAGCGGGCTTGCATTTCCAGCGGGCTTGCGAGATGTCTCAATCCCCTTAAAAGCGGGGCGATTACTGCGTGCATGGTGAGGACCGGGCGAGACAAAAGGAGGAAGGAAAGTCTCAATCCCCTTAAAAGCGGGGCGATTACTGCGTGCCTTCTACTCGCGAACCGAAGCTTCTCTGCCATCCTGTCTCAATCCCCTTAAAAGCGGGGCGATTACTGCGTGACCGGGGGATATAAGAGGAGGAAGAAGATGAGTATACAGTCTCAATCCCCTTAAAAGCGGGGCGATTACTGCGTGGATTTGTCCGGATTGCACCGATACTCGGGGCATCCGGGTCTCAATCCCCTTAAAAGCGGGGCGATTACTGCGTGAAAGAAATAGGAGTCGATGGGATGGGCGAAAAAAATAGTCTCAATCCCCTTAAAAGCGGGGCGATTACTGCGTGGCAGCGTCTATCGCGGCGTATGGGGAGCACCCGGACAGGAGTCTCAATCCCCTTAAAAGCGGGGCGATTACTGCGTGTGCAGAAATGTCTGGCCACCAGGGCCGGCAGGATCACGTCTCAATCCCCTTAAAAGCGGGGCGATTACTGCGTGAGCGTCACCTCCTACCTGTTGAAGGCGGGGGGGATTTTCGCACGTTTTTCGTAACCTTGGCAAGGTGTGCCACGATGCAACCCTGATTTTTCATAAAAGGTT
Organism: Magnetococcales bacterium; assembly: GCA_015231175.1. Lineage (NCBI taxonomy): Bacteria > Pseudomonadati > Pseudomonadota > Magnetococcia > Magnetococcales > Magnetococcales bacterium. The sequence continues at coordinate 4,441 of JADGBZ010000060.1, forward strand.
TGCGTGATGATGATCGATCAACGTTCTTTCAGACACTTACGCCCGTCCGTAACCCCCCGCGAAAAAAATGCCTCTGGAGGTTACGGCAAAGGTTCCTCTTCCCATGCGTCAGACGACGAAGACCTTCTCCTCGCCGGGGACAGGCCCGGGCACACCGATGCGCTGCACCTTGCCAGCACAGGGCGTGCAGAGAGGATAAATCAGCACAGAATCCTGTTTGGCGGAGATGATGGCTTTGATGGCCGATATCATTTTGTCAAAGAGCAGGCGATCGAGGACAGCCTCAAAAACGCTCTCCTGCACCCGGTCGCCAAAACCATCCAGACAGATGGACAGACGCCGTCGCCGTCGATCATGGGCCACATCATAGCAGATAATGTACCGCAGACCCTTGTTCACGATGATGATCCGATTCTTTCAAGATTTGATACAACAGGTGCGACAGCATGATGTCAGGAAAATATCTCTTTCAGGGTTACCGCATCCAACACACGATCCCCCCACTCTTCCAGAGTTTCTGGTTCGG
>JADGBZ010000060.1:5065-22477 GCA_015231175.1 Magnetococcales bacterium
TAATCCCTGCTCAAATGAATGAATCCCGCTTGTGGGTTACTGAAGGAGATTTTCTTGTGATCCCAGTATGGTAGAACATGGCCATTGTTTCAAGAAATCGTTCGATGGGTTCCATCCCCTTGCAACGGGGCGATGACGACAAAAAAATCTGCGATGGTTGCCAGTTTGCCCAGGCTCTCAGTTGCCCAGCCTGAGGCCGATTTCGGCGTAACCGTTGGGACCGACATTCCCGTAAATGCCGCTGTTGGCGAAAATGCCATGCGTACCCGTCGAATCGGTAAAAACTCCTTCCCAGGGGTTGTTGGCATTCAAAGAAAGATTCTTGGTCATGGGCACACCATTCACCGACAGAAGTCGGAGGTTTCCGCCCGAGGCTGAAAACACACCCCACCATTTTCCGCTGGAACCGGCCACAAGCCACGTTCCATCGGTTTGGGCAAAGTCCATGGTTTGCTGTTGAGCGCCAAGAATCATGCCCTTGCTGAAGGCGCCGCTATCCTTGAGGTCGAGAAGAATATTGTTTTGGTTGTTCGCCGTAAACATCAAGGCCGTGCCAACTTCAGTCGAACCCGACATGACCTGCCACAGACCACCACCGAGAGGATTCAAGGTACTCGAAACGACTGCGGAGGGACATTCAGTAGTCAGATTTCCCTGGACGCAAAATGACCAGATACCGGCTGCATCGATGTTGAAAGTTCCCAAGCCTGCTGTGCAATTATTATTGACGCAACCCCGGTGTATGATGTTGTATGTCCCCTGGGCATCGGCCAGCGTGGTGACGGGGTTGGCAGTGCCAAAAACAGGCACCGTCGTTACGACCCCATGGATGCTCTCGCGTATCGCGCCCAAAAATAATCCGTTCGGGAGAGAAACGATCATGACATCGGGCATGTTGGATGCTGCCCAGGTTCCGTTGCCATTGTCGGACAGGGTGCCGGAGCCAACCTTCCCTTCCAGGCCATACTGGCTGTCAATGATTCGGTAGTTGTAGGTGCGGTTGGTGGTGTCCACAGAGAAGATGAGCCGTTCACCCGCCATGGCCACTGCCGTGTAATCCGTGGATCTGGAGGTTGCACCCGCAGCGGACTGGCTCGCTGGTGTTGCCCCATTGCTGCCGCTCCCACTGCCGCCTTCACCTCCGCCGCCACCGCCGCAACCCCCCATGTAAATTGCCACCACGAAGGCCAGAACACCGGATGCAAGTCGATTTCTTGTCATAAAAAACCCCTTTATTGTAGTTGAATGCACAGAACTCCCCATAAACGCCATGAAAAAACTTTCAAGCGTTTTTCACTGACTTTCTTTCACAAAATCTTACAAATTCAGTATCTATTCAGCATCCTTTCAAGAAAAGCTTGGATATGACAGCCTTTGTCAGGGCTTCGCCCCGAACCACACCAGGGCGCTGTCCTGGACAAAGCCAGGGAGCCAGCCCCCTGGACCCCGATTTGAGGCCGGGTGGTGAATAGTTGCACAAATTCATTGTATTGTGCCGTCACCCTTTCAACAAAAATGGTTGATACGCGGCGCCCTCCCGCAATGCGATGGCCAATCGATCCACCTGCCGCCGGATCAAGGTGGCTGGCGTCCATTTTTTCGTAACCATGATCTCCTCATGCGGCGTCGTGTGGACCTCATCGAGAACGGGAGGTGGGGAGCATGATGTTCCTGCAACATCTTTTGACGCATCATCGCTCCTTGCGTCGATCTCTTCGGGGATGGGTCGTTCCAGATACTCCCCCCAGGCGCGAAAAAACACCTTGAGGCCGGCGCGGGTCAGCCGCACGCCACCTTCGGTTTCGGTGTCGGCCTCGAACATCTCCGGACGGATCATGCGCAGATTGACCACCCGCAACACAAAACGATCCACCACCGGGTGCCGAAACTCTTCCAACATGTCCAGGGCCAGACTGGGACGCCCCGGACGCAGGGCATGAAAAAATCCCACCGCCGGATCCAATCCCCGCGCCTCCAATGTGCCGCCGATCAGATTGCCCAGCAGAACATAGCCGAAAGAGAGCAGGGCATTGACCGGATCGGGCGGTGGACGCCGTTGCCGACCGGTAAACCCCATCTCACCCCGAAACCCTTCCCGGAAGCCGCCAAAATAGGTCCGGGCGGCGCTCCCCTCAATGCCGAGGAGTTGCTCGCCGCACGGACATTCGGCCACCCCGGCCACGGCGGCGCGCAGGTCACGGATGGCCTCGGCCAAGGCGGGTTGGCCAGGATAATTGGCCTGGATGCCGCGCAGAACGGCCACGGCATTGGCGCATTTGCCGGCCACGATCTCCCGGGCCATCGTCAAGGCGGCCAGCGGATCGGCGGCGCGTCGATACTGGGCCAGGCGCAAATCCCCGGATTTGGCCGCCGCCGGGACCATCCGCCCCAAAAAGCGTCCATTCCAGCCAAACCAGGCCACGCCAATCCCCTGCTCCAGACAGAGTTGTGTGGCGTTCGAGGTGATATGCACCCGCCCGACCAGACCAATCATCTCCAGGCGATGCGACGCCACCCCGAACAAAACCGAACGTGTCGCCGCTGACGATGGGCCACCACCCGCCTCCACATCCAGCGTGACCTGCAAACTTTCGCCAGCATGCCGCACCGTCGCGCCCTGCTCGGTGACGTAGAGGGAAGGCATGGAATTATGACCTGTCGAAGGACATCTTGACCCATTCAAGCCAATTTAGCCTTTGTTCCCCAAGGCAGGGACGCAACAACTCTTCTTCCAGCTTCCGATAAAACTCAGCCATGACCCGTCCATCAGGCGCCTTGGCACAAAATCCGTGAATCAAGATGCTGGTATTGCGAACATTGGCGCTCATAAGTGAGTCATTACCCAGGTCGATCAACGTCTTTCCCATCTCATCGCCCATGGAGCGCAACAAACCTGTAACCCGTTCACGCGGAGCCATGAGCGTGCCGTCTCTGTTCTTGCTCAAAGGAGTATCCTTATTTTTCGCCATTTTAGTAACATATTTGGCAATTTCAGGATGACGGGGATCAAGCTGGGCAGAATCGTGGCCACGCTCGAACAAACGCATCTGGCCAATCATCTCCAGAATTCGATAAGCGCGCACGGCGGCGTCTTCGAGCTGCCCGGACTTGATCCGACGCTGGCCATTGCCCCAAAGATCCACCGCCAGACGCAGCAGATAGGGAGCTTTGGACTGCTTGCGTGTGGATTCGTCATCAGGCTCCGGAAACGGCCCGGCAATCCTTTTGAGCCATTCCCTGACCGCAAGCGTCGGTGCCAGCGCCTTCCATCGCCCGTCAGGCAGATCATTCTCATTCAGAGCGACCTTGTGGGCCTCTTGGTAGTTCAGCCGGTCCCAGGCTGTATAGAACTGGGCCAAAGAGCGAATCGCCCGCATACCGGGATGGTATACCTCGGGCCAATGCAGAGTTGCCCAACCCAAATCGGGGTCTGGGACAACATCCAGCACCACCGCAAAATTGCCATGCTGAAAAAGGTGCAAAGCATCATCCAGACGGCGGGCGGCGGTAATCCGGGTGGTGCGAAATTCGGCGATCTGTTCCGTTCCCGATTGCACCATACCCCGCGTGTCGCGTTCGCCAGTGATGTAACGCAAAGAGGTCACATCGCGCCTCACTGCCGCAAGAATCAGAGCGGCGCTCATCATCTTGGTGCCTCGGGTGGGGTCAATGGCAATCTGGTGGCCCTGCCAGCCGGCTTCCAACAACTCAGTCAAGACGCGATCAAAGTGGTTAAAACAGTGGTCGGCATTCTCTTCGTCCTTTTTGCGGGGCAGAGGGTGAATATGCATGTTCAGGGAGGCAAGGTCGGTACGTACCTGCTCAGCCCACTCCTCTGAAACCAGGGAGGGGAGCAGGATGACCTCGGAAAACGTCCCCTTTTCGATGGAGAGTCGTAACGGCCTGTAGAGAGTTGCTTCACGCTGTTCCCCATCCCCGGTACCCACAGTCAACAACAACACTTGGCCACTTTTGTTAGGCTTGTTCATGCGACTGCACCTTTCGATTTTGGTTGATTCAGTTCATATTTCCCCAACCCGAAGGTGGCATTCTTGCCGACATGCAACCACTGGCCGAGGTAGAGCAGAGACCAGAACGGTGTCAGGTCACCCCGCAAGGTCCAACGCCCGGTGACACCGCCCAGGGTCATCTCCTGCTGCTGTCGGCCCGACCAGCGCGTCCAATCCCGCCACCCCAGCGAGCCATGCGCCGTCATCGCTTCTGACCGCGCCGTCAGCTCCGGAAAATCGAGCCCCAGATGCAACCCGGCGTGGAATTCGGCCAGCAGGGAGATGCGCCGCGCCAGGGTCAGCAAAAAATCCCGCGGGGTCAGGCGACCCGGTCCCAGAGGCTTGCCCTCCCGCTGGATGCGCAACGGGGTGAGCAGGTGCAGGGTGATTTGTTCCGCCTCCGCAGCGGGCATGGCCGTTGGCGTGACCGCTCTGGCATGCTCCATCACCACGCCGACTTCCGGATCATAAATCACCTGTTCCGATCCATCGGGCAGGATCTGGCGCACGCCGAGCAGGTGCGCCGTTCCGTTGTCATGCCCCACTCCCCGCGCCAGGGCCCGTTGCCACGCCAGAATGATCAACGGCAACTGCACGAGCGCCCGCCCCACCAGCACCATGCCGAAGGTTAACCGTTCACCGGGGTAAAAAAGGCGTTTTCCCCATGCCGGCGGCTCGATGATGTAAGGGTTCGGGATGCGGGCAAAATGTTGGACGGCGTGGCGTCCCGCCGGTGGTGGGGCCTCGAAGATCATCGACCAGGGGCAGGTGTTGACGATGCCGCACCCGGTGCAGGTTGGTTCGCCGCTCAGGCAGGCGATGCGCCGCAACGCCGCCCCAAACACCCCGCGCAACGCCGAACCGGCATATTCCGGCAAACGCATGGGGGTTTCGACCTCCCAGTCGAAATGGTAGCGGGCGATGGCAAGAGAAGAGGGGAGGGGGGTCATGTCAAGAGGGTATCCTGAAGGGATTGCAATCTTTTTTTATCCACATTGAGTTTGCCAGGGAGTTCCTCGCGACATACCCGGGCCAACTCGGCTTTCTCCTCTGCTGGCCAGGCAGCGGCCTCCTTGACCAGTTTGCCAACATCCTGCCACAACTGGCCACTGATGGGTTGCGGATGTGGAGTCTTATGGATGCTCTCCCGCAACTTTTCAATTTTGCGCTGGTTGGGGGTCATCTTGGCCAGTTGCTCCTGGCGAATCTCTTCCTCGGCTTGGCGTTTATCGTCTTCCGTTTTACGTCGTTCCATTTCCTGAAGTCTGGCATCCTTTTTCTGACGAAGAGATACCAGATAATCATCGGAAACTTTCAAACGGTCGGTCCGGTCGTTTTTGAACATATTGGCAAGCTTTGCCAATTCTGGAGCGGTTTCAAGCAAAGGTCGTCGAGAACAGTCATCAATTTCCACCAATTCCACCAACAACCATCCGAAAGGAAGCAGGTCATTTTCTTGTTCAATGTTTCGAGCTGCCAGCCAGATCGTTGTGGCTCCTGGTCCCCATTTCGGTGGACGACCCCCTCCCTGCATTATTTTAATGTGTCGCGCTCCATTCAAAGTCACCGACTCGGCTCCACTGTGGCGACCCACCCGCAGTAAAAAGGCCTTATTCTCAATCATCAATCGTTCTAAATTACCTCCCTCAAGGGATTGGCGCAGCGTTTTTGCCCAATCAGCATGGAGAAGCCCATTCATTTCCGTGATTTCCCGAAGCAATTGTTCTTTATAGTATTTGTTGCATCTTTGGGTTATTGCTGTCGCATCCCATTGAAGATGTCTTGGTGGCAATAATTTTTTATTGTCGGCTTGCACATCATTGTATTTTCTGGCCTGTTCGGTGTCCAATAATGACAGATCTGCAATAAAAGATTCCAAACGCATGGGCGAGAGACACTCCAGCGTTTGATAAGGTCCCCGTCCTTTAACACCTGATGACTTTCGGTTGACAGCAAAAAAAACACCATTATGTTCACTTGTTTCCGATTGATAGGCATCTCCCACACGGATCAAACGCATAGGATCACGCTCAAACTCTTTCGGCAGACAATCACGCAATGTTTCATTGATTGGGGAAAGACCTTTCCAGGAATTGCCCCCATTTTCAGCACCTCTCTTGTCAACCAAAGGCTTTCCGGCGTGGACTGCATCCAGAAGGGCAGTTCGGATTGCCCCCTTGAGGCTACTGCCTGGCATGATGGCCTGATCATTTGTCGATACAAAAGCCGTGCGCTCGATGTGCAGTTTATTGACGGCCTTGGTATCCGCCTGCGTAACGGTCCCGATACGTTTATCATAAAATGCCTGAATACCCTCTCCCACAGGCATGCGATGTCTATGCTCAGGGATCAACGTTTCCTTGCGTTGATAGAAAAAATTTTGAATTTTTCGGATAGTTTCCTCCCCCTGTTGTCTGTTGACAATCTCCAACAATTTGTCGCGGGCAGGTGCATCAGAGGCCAGAGCAGCTACCGGATCAAATGTATAGAGGACACCTCCATGCATGAGATAATGCGTCGGCTCATAATCCTCCCCACAACCGATATGGATGGGCGATAGGGTGGAAATGAGAAGGCGGTAGTTCCTGAGAAACGGCTCCTTGGGCAGTGGCATCGGCTCAACTCCTGTTCTCTTCCAGCAGACGAATGCCCACCACCGGGCAATAACCTTGATGAACGGTCCCCGGGATGGCGCTGGAGAGGGAATTATCCCCGCCCAACCCCTGACCGACAAAACGACGCCCGGGATCAAATGGGTCTGCCGGTACCAACACAGCCCCGGCCCGGGCCAGCAGGATCGGATTTTTGTAAACCTGTCCGGTCAAGGCTGCCACATCGCCATGCCGACCAAAACGGGTAAAAACCTGATAGAAACTCCGTTCTGGATTAAATCCCCCGCCCTGCGGCGCACAAAAACCCAAGGTCAGCCAGGCATTGCTCTCTTTCTGGGTTGGCAAGCTCGCTACGCCAACATCTTCCACCAAAAATTTCCCCAGGCCAACATTGGCATCCTTGCCAAATCCGGTCTGGCCGACGGCGAACAGGGCTTTTGCCAAATCTTCCCGTGGCAGCCGCTTGGGGTCAAACAGGAGCCAAAGTTCCAACCGCGCTGTTGGCGGGAACCAGGTTTGTTCCACGGCATAGGGGGCGAAACCATCCGCGCCGGTGGTGCCGGTCAAGCGGTTGATGGCGTTGCGGGGCTGTGGTTGGACCACACGCCCAGCCATGTGACTTTTTCCAGACTTGACGGTTTCCGGGTCTGCCGGCCAGATCTCCTTGTCGGATTTGCAGGTTGTGATCCATGCTGGCAAAGGCTCTTCGCATGCTTTCCACGGCATCCAGGTCCGTTTTTTATCGGCCTTGCGATCCCTTCCCTCGATTTTTTCCTCCTGCCCCGGAAAAAATCCACTCGGCAACTGGGGCCGAGGGATAAACCCGGCAGGGAAAATATCCGACACCACAAGAAAAGGGTTGCCTTGGGTGTACCCTGTCAACAATTCGTTCAACCAATCTTCGCCAAGTTCGCCAAGATTGTTGCGCAAGATCCAGCACAGTTGCCCGAACAGGGTGTCCCCATGGAGTGGGGTGGCAAAGGCCGTCTGCGGCTTGAGGGTGACACGCAGCGTTTCCATGGTTACTTGCTCGCAAATGGCTTGGCTTCGTTGAGCTTGCCCTGATGACCCTCGCTTGTGAGCGTGAACCTGACCCGTCCATAACCCCGTGATCCAGACCCGCCCAGGCTGTCCATTTCCAGCAATTTCAGGCCATTAAAGAGAGTTTCTTTCAATTCATCGGCCTTGTCCGTGTCCAAAATCTTGAGGGCTACAGCAAAATCAAACCTGGCTCCTGCCGGAACCCGCTCGACGTTGCGGGGGTGTTCCGCCGTCCCGGTCACACGGTTGATGGTGTTTTCCATCTTGATTTCGGTCAGGGGGAGATTTTTATCATCGACCTCTTTGGCCCAGCCTTCGTCAGGCAGACAATCCCGAAAAGAGAGGCGCGTGGGTCCGATCTCCCTGGCTTGTTTTTCATCCAGTTCATCCCCGCCAGAAACGCCGAAAAGCTTGAGAATTTTTCGGGCCTCTTCCTTGTCTGGTGCATCACCGAGTTTGGCGTAACTCATGGGTTTACCACCATTGACCGCCGCCAGCCCGGCCCGCCACTCCAGGAGGCTGCGGATTTTGCCTTTGAGGCTGCTGCCCGGAATATAAGGCTGTTTGGTATGGGGGTGGCGAATGATCGGGTTGTCCGAACCACCGATATGCATCTCGTTGTTGCCGCTGCCGATGTGCAGGCCGGTCAACACTTCGATGGTTCCGGTGATGGTCAAAATATTGTCGAGTTTCATGAGGGGATTCCTTTGATAAGGTTCTCAGGCTTCGTGGGTGGATATGCCATCGAGAATGAGGGCCAAGGCTTGCTCCAATTCCGGTACGTCCAGGGTGGCGGTATTCCAGATGATCTCCCACTCTACAGAAAAATAGGCATGCACCACGAAGTTGCGCATTGCGATGACATCAACCCATGGAATGTTTGGGTGACGTTCTCGATAGGGTTTTGGTAATCGGGCAGCCGCCTCGCCAATCACGATCAATTTTTGCAGAACAGCACTGCGGGTCAGATCATCATGGACAAACGCCTCTGGGGTAGTCCTGGCAATAAATTGTCGTATGGCCCGGGCTGCATCGATCATATCCATCAAATACAATGATTCATGCCGCATAGATAACCTGCGCAGAAGCCAGGACTTCATCCCGGATACGGGGTTTCAATCCCTGTTTCGGGACCAGATCAACGGAGCGTGCCAGCAGGGCTGACATTTCCCGTTGCATGCGCGACAACGTGAACAGTGTCACCTGCGCGCCGGTCTGGAACTCCACCAGGAGATCCACATCACTGTCATCCGAAAAAGTGTCGTTCGTTGCCGATCCGAACAAAGCGAGTTCGCGAACCTTCCAGCGTTGACACCACTTTTTTAATGGCTCCTCGGAAATCTCCAGATGGTTTCTGGTATGCATGATCGACACCCCCTCGTTAATTGGAGCGTTTTTCCTTGTAAAAACCCATGATGGCTTCCATGAACAGCTTGAAGCGTTGCAGGGTTTTTGGATCCGTGACCTGCTTCAGGCATTTGTCCATGAGTTCAACGAAACTCTTATCCACCAGTTCTTTTCTGCCATAGGCATAAGCTGTTTTGGCATTGAGCATGCGGATGAAGGGAATCAACTCGTCATATTTTTCTTTTTTGTCTCCCACTTTTTCTGCCCACATGCAGATTTCGTCATAAAACCTCCGCAGTTGGGTGGATTTATTGCTTTCCTTCTTGGCCTCATTCAGTTTTACAGCCCATGCCTTGGCCGTACCGTCAAACAGTTTTTCGTCTATTGGATCAAATACAATGGCCAATGAATTGGCAACCGGGGCTTTGGGGGCTACAGGAGGTGACGATTTTGTCATGATCGCCCTTTTCGGGTCGTTCGTATTCATCATGCTTTTCTCCTCTGGTAAAGATGCGTAAACAGGGCGATTTTATAGTCACCCTTATTGTTGTCGATCTGCTTGCTGATTCCCTGGACAAACTTTTCTTTATAAATCGTTTTACATTTTTTACATTCTTCGCCCTTGTCCTCGTCCTTCGCGCCACGCATTTTGTCGATGACAAACCGCCAGGTACGATAGACAAACCAGGAGCGCCAGATATTGTCTTCCGGCTTTATCTTGGCACTTTCCGCCTTGTCGCACAGGTGGAGCAGGCCGTAGAGGTAGGCAGTACTCAACTCGACGTTATGCTGGTCCTTCAACATCTCCACCAACTCTTTTAAATCTTTCTCGGCATCCAGCATGGCGGAGAAGGTGACCCAATCGACGGTACGTCCCCAGCAGGTGATGGCATTCTTGTCGGCCTCTGCCTGGTCTTTGTCCTTTTTGTATTGTTTGGCCTCGTCCAGGGCCTCTTCGGCCAGTTTGGCCATCGCCGGAATGGGGAGACCCGGCTTGGTCATGGTGAGCCCGGCGGAAAAATGGATGCCGGCATTGGCAACGTAGCGGGCAAACTCGACTTGCATGGCCTTGGCCAGCCGTATTTGATCCAGCCATGGCCCGATGAGGAAAAAGTCATCCCCACCGGCGAAAACGGTATAGGCATGTGGGGATTTCCGGGCGCAATGCCAGGGCAGCCAGATGGCAAAAAAGGCATTCAACTGCCGCGACAGGGCCGCCATGCGGGCAAAGGTGTAGTGATCTTTCAATCCTTCCCGCAAAATCTCCCCGAGGTTGTCCACATCTCCCTTGAGGGTGGAAAGGGCGGCCACGCCCCGCTTTTTTCCCTCCGCATCGACTGTCACGCCAGATTCGGCCATATCCCCAAATTCAATGATGCCATGGGCATCTTTTGGCACATGACCGTTGATGGCGCGTCGGGCATAGCCATTCCATAAAGGTTCCTGCCCATCCGGATCATGGGGGGGGGCAAAATCCCAGGCCCGCAACAACTCCCCGCTGCTCTCCTCCTCGTTGCCGGTGAAGGTGATCCGGTAGCCAAAATAATCCACTTTCAGGGTTTGGTCGTTCAGTTTTTCCCGGGTGACGAGCAGACGATCACTCTTGACCAAGCTTTCCCCGATGGTGATCTGGTCTGCGCAAAGATGACACGTTTTTTTGTCGTTTATTTCGGTCTCGGCGGGTTTCTTGCCATCCATGGCACACGCCTTGTCCGGATAGGCCGTGTTGAAAACCGGAGCGGGTGGCGTCGCATCACATAACCCGAAACGCTGCCGCTTCCGTTTCTCCAAATCTTCGAATAACCGCTGGACAAGTGCGCTGAAACTTTTTTTCTTGAAATCGTTGCGCCGGGCCTTGGTTGACGCCAGACCGATTGTGCTCTGACCAAAGGTCTGTTTTAAAAACCATGTATCCAGTTTACCGCGCACCTGGGCCAGACGTGTCTCGGCATCGGGCAAATGGGGAGCCACGATCGTAAACTTTCCGGCCGCGTTGACAATCTGGCTGGTTACCGGCAACTGGAAGGCGTTCAGCACCTCGATGGCCGCCAGTTCTGTCAGCAGAGAGACCTGGAAGGAGCGACCCCGCAACAACTTGGCCGCCATTTTTGTCGTTTCCCCGCCGTTGGCCAGGATGAACTCCTGGATGCCAAAAAAATCTCCCTGGATCAGGAGAAATTCCTCTTCGGCATGTTCATCCCAGTTTTTCCAACCTGCTTCAGAAAATGTTTCGTCCACACGCCCACACGCTGCGTGGTGCCGCCACAAGGCCACCGCCAGGGCTGCCGTGGCCTTGGAGTGGTCATAGAGCGACACATCGGCTGGAATGGAGACAAATCCCCCGCCCGGTTTTTTGGCCGCTGTGGCCGAGGGGATGGCATGGGTAAAGGTCAAAAACAGGCTGTCAAAATGGTCGAGCCACAAAGGCAGGGAGGAGCGATGAGAACCAGGAATCTTTTCCAACCCGGCGATGAACTGATCCCATAAATCCTTGTACTCCCTTCTGGCCTGATCATCATCGGCAGGAACGTGGCCTGCCTTGCCTTCCTCGACGGGAAAGAGGGTTGCCGGGGCCATGGCCCGCAAGGAATAACGCTGTTTTGCGCCCCGAATCTCTTTTTCGCCGTCTTTGACGGCAATGCGTTCCAGAAGGGGCCACAAGCGCGCCCGCAGGTGGTTGACCTTTTTGCCACCCACCCCTTCGTTTTCTTCTTCCGCCTCATTGTACACTGCAAAATCCGACCGCTCGAACCCCGAGGCCAGACGATCCGCCGTGGCGAGAATTCTTTGCAGGGGCGTTTCCGGTTTGTGGTGCATGGCGGCGGCGTTGATCAGGGAGTCGCCCGTTTTTATCTCCTCGATGGGGTCGCTCCAGGAGGTGAACGGGGTTATCGTACCTTTTTTGATATCCGGAATATTTTTTTCGAGGGCATCCATGGCGATGCCCGTATAGGCAGCGTGAACATGGGTGTGGCGGCCATGCCATGCAGGGCAGTAGATTTGGACGTTGCCATTTCGTTCCGGCGCCGGGATGTCGGCCCGTTCGGCAAATTTGCCGATATCATGGACCATGCCGGCCAGGGCCATGCGGCAGGAGGCCTCCAACAAGTTGCGGCTTTTTTCATCCATCAATCACTCCTCCCGACCAAGATAGTGTTTCTCCACAGCCGGGAGGTACCCCCCGTCGGTGTTGTTGATGCGCAGTTGGTGCAACAGGACCGCGTTGCCCTGTTTTTTTATTTCTGAGTTGATTTTGCTTATATATTCAGGAATGCGCTCCAAAAATTCGGCAGGTTCCATGGTGCGGACGTAGCCGGGTTTGCTGGTGTTGGTCTGGTAGAAGGTGAAAAATGCCTTGCACAGGGCGGCCATTTGTTTGGCGGGCATGGCGCAGGCAAAGCAGCCGCTGCATGCGGGGAGCTGGGGGCGTTGGCAGCGTTCCTTGGTCTGCATCAGGATCCATTTGTAGAGCTGGTGTTGCAGGGGGCGCAGGCGGATCAAACGGCCCAAAAAGTGGATGCCGTCCGGTGTGCAGCGCAACTGTTCGCGAGCGCCGGGGGTGCGAGGAATCCCCTTGCCCGGCAACAGAACCCGTTGCATGCGGCTGGCCCCATCGGCTTGGTGCAGGGAGGCGGTGGCGTGGTCCCATGCCCTGGCCGGGTCATCGGGTTTCAAAAAATGGGGATGATGTTCAAAGCGGGGGTCGGTGCGCAGCACCCACAGGCCGTCGCCGCGTGCCTCTTCCAGGTACATGGCGGCATATTGGGATGCGAGAGAGATCATCCAGTTGACACCACCCCCCAAAACCACCTGCAAGGCCGTTTCGCCGCGCTCGTCGCTGAAGGCCTCGTCCAGGACATGACAGAACTGCTTCTGGGCGTGCTCGCCATCGTTGCCATCCACGGTATTGCCACGCCAAACAGGCCGGATATGCGGTGGAAAACCTGCATGCTCGACGGTTGTCCGCAGAATGTTTATTCCCTGAATCGTGGAAAAAATGGTTATTCTGCGCAGACGAAACTTTTCCGACATCAGCCACGCGGTCAAGGTGACCACCGGCGCCGCCATGCCGGCAATGATGTAAAGATCGCTTGCAGGGTGGTTTTCTTCCCGGGTTGACAAATCCGAGCTGCTGTTCATATTTTTCTCTTCAAAATGCGCTTACCGTCTGGTGCATGCAACCTGACAGGTTTTTTGAACGTAAGCAAGTTTGGCAAGGTTGTCAATAAAGGGGGCCAGCCCCCCGGATCCCGATTCGTTACCGGGTACCTGGGCAGTTACAACTTTTCTTGAAAGGGCGATGCATGGTTACGGTTATACAGACAAAAGAGGCGCCGCCAGCCATTGGCCCCTACAGTCAGGCCATTCGCTGTGGAGAGTGGTTGTTTCTGTCGGGACAGATTCCGCTGGATCCACGGACCGGAAATATTGTGCCGGGTCAGGCGCGTGAACAAACCGAACAGGTGTTGCGCAATCTGACGGCCATTTTGACTGCGGCGGGGTGCGGGTTGGCATCCGTGGTCAAGACAACGGTTTTTTTGGTGGATCTTGCCGATTTTCCTGACGTGAATGCGGTGTATCAGGAATTTTTCAAGCCCCCGTTTCCGGCGCGGGCTACCGTACAGGTAGCGGCCCTTCCCCGGGGGGCCAGGGTGGAGATCGAAGCGGTGGCGAAAGCAGGCGCTTCCTAGAAAAGTTGGCCGGAAGCGCCACCTCTCCAGGACTCCTGAGGAATCGGCTGCACCAGGGCCTTTTTCAAATCCAGCAAAAATTGCGAACGGGGAACCTCGCGTGCCCCAAAACGGGCCAAATGAGGGGTGTGCATCTGGCAATCGATCAAGGTAAATCCTTTTTGTTTCAAGGTTGCCATCAGAAAGGCAAAAGCGCATTTGGAGGCATCGGGTTCCCGGAAAAACATGGATTCACCAAAAAAACAGCCGCCGATGGTCACACCGTACACCCCGCCCACGAGTCGGGTTCCGGTGGTCTCTTGTTGCCAAGCCTCCGCAGAGTGGGCAAAACCGATGGCATGCAGGCGGATATAGGCAGCGGCCATCTCCGGGGTGATCCAGGTTCCCTTCTCCCGGCGCGTTTCACCACAGGCCTGGATGACCTCGGGGAACGCCTGGTCCAGAGTCAGGAGAAAGCGTCCCTGACGCAAGCCCTTGCGCAAGCTTTTGGGAAGGTGAAACCAGGCCGGTTTCAGGATCATACGGGGATCCGGGCTCCACCAGAGGAGGGGTTCGCCCGCCGCATACCAGGGAAAGATTCCATACCTGTAGGCCGTGATCAACCGATGCACGGAGAGATCGCCCCCCACAGCCAACAGGCCGTTGGGCTCGGCCAACTCCACCGGCGGAAAATGGTTCTCTTTGGGCAGGCGAAATACGGGCATATTCAACAAGAAAGCGCTTCGTTGCAACGCATCGGGGTCCAGGGGGCTGGCTCCCTGGCAGGTCCAGGGCAGCGTCCTGGTGGGGTTCGGGGCGAAGCCCTGACAAAGGCTTTCATATCCAGGCTTTTCTTGAAAGAGTGCTGAATAGTTAAATTTTTCAGTGTGCCTCGGCCCAATTTTTTCCCACCCCCAAATCCACCCGCAACGGCACTTTCAGTGTCATGACCCCCTCCATGGCTGTACGCACGAGCGGCTCGACAACCGGCAACTCCTCCTCTGGAGCCTCCAAAACCAACTCGTCGTGAACCTGAAGAATCAAGCGCGTGCGATGCCCTCCCTGACGCAAGGCGGTGTCGAGCCGTATCATGGCCATCTTGATCAGGTCGGCGGCGGAACCCTGGATCGGGGCGTTGATGGCCGTGCGTTCGGCCACCTCGCGCAACGTGCGATTGCTGCTGGCAATGTCACGAATGGGACAACGCCGCCCCCCCAGGGTGGTGACATATCCCCTCTCCCGGGCGCCAACCAACGTTTGTTGCATGAATTCACGCACCCCCACATAACGGGCGAAATAGAGATCCATGTAACTCCGCGCCTCGGCGTTGCCGATGCCAAGGTGTTTGGCCAGGCCATAGGGACTCATGCCATAGATGAGTCCAAAATTGATGGTCTTTGCCATGCGCCGCTGCTCGGAAGTGACCTGCATGACCTCGACGCCGAACAACTCCGCTGCCGTGGCGGCGTGGACATCCTGTTCCCGGTCGAAGGCCTCCCGCAACCGCGGGACATTGCCCAGATGGGCCAACAAACGCAACTCGATCTGACTGTAATCAGCCGCCAACAGAACCCACCCGGGCGGCGCCGTAAATGCAGCGCGAATGGCCCGTCCCTCCGGTGTGCGGATCGGAATATTTTGCAGATTGGGATCCGACGATGAAAGCCGCCCGGTCAACGTCACCGCCTGATTGAAACTGGTATGCACCCGCCCGGTCCGGGGATCCATGCTGGCCAACAAGGCGTCGGTATAGGTGGATTGCAGCTTGGTCAGGGTTCGGTAGGTCAACATGTGCATCGGGAGCGGATGTCCTTGTTCCGCCAGGCGGGTCAGGACAGTGACATCCGTGGAAAAACCGGTTTTGGTCCTTTTTCCCCCCTTGATGCCCAACTTTTCCGGGCTGAACAAAATCTCGCCCAACTGCTGGGTGGAGTTGACGTTGAAGGGCCCTCCGGCCAATTGGTGAATCTCGGTGACCAGCGCCGCACGGCGCTCTGCCAAAGTGGCCGACATTTGGGTGAGAACCTGGCGATCAAGGGTGGCGCCGGCATACTCCATGGCCGCCAGGATCGACACCAGGGGCATCTCCACCTCCCGATAGAGGCGGGCCACCTCCGGTCGATCTGCCAACGTTTCCCGCATGCGCCGGGTGGCTTCCCAAGCCAGTTCGGCATCTTCGCAGGCATAGGGGCCTGCCTGCTCCAGGGGAACTGCGTCGAAACGCCGGGCGTTCTTTCCTGTGCCAGCGACTTTGGCAAAAGATGTGGTCGTCCGCCCCAGGAGGTTTTGGGCAATAGTGTCCAGATTGTGCCGCCGCTCAGGGCCGTGAATCAAATGGGACTGCAACAGGGCATCCTCGCGAATGCCCTCCAGGCGAATGTCGTAATGGGCGAAAATGATCCAGTCATATTTCAGGTTTTGCCCGACCTTGCCTATGTGGGGGTCTTCCAACAGGGGACGCAAAGCGGCCAACACCTCCTCTCGCTGCAATTGCCCCGCCGGTGCCGCCGCTGGAAGGTGGGCCACCGGCAGATAGACCGCCCGCCGGTATTCCCAGGAGAGCGAAATACCCACCAACTCGGCCCGTACTGCCTCCACACTGGTTGTTTCCGTGTCGATGGCAAAACAGGATTGCCGGCGCAATTCGGTCATGAATGCCGCAAACTCGGCCTTGTCGGTGATGATACGATAATCGTTGACCGCGCTGGAGAGATCCGCCTCCGGCGACGTGGCAGACGCCACGGGCAGGGGGGGGATGGTAGGGGAAGACTCCAGATCGACCTGCCGTGGCGCGGGCGCCGCAGCCGACGGCTCCGTAGCCAACTGCCGCAGGAGAGAGTCAAACTCCATGGCGGTACAGATTTGGCGCAACCGCGCTGCGTCAGGTGGTTTGCGGCGCAAATCCTCCAGGGCCAAGGTCAAGGGAACATGGCGATCGATGGTGGCCAGTTGTCGGGAAAGACGGGCCTGCGCGGCGTACTGGATCAGGCTCTCCCGCCGTTTGGTTTGTTTGACCCGTCCGGTCTGGCTCAACAAGGTTTCCAGATCGCCAAACTCCTGGATCAGTTGGGCCGCAATCTTGGGGCCGATGCCGGGCACGCCTGGAATATTGTCGGAGCTGTCGCCGGAGAGCCCCATGAGATCCAGCACCTTCTCCGGGGGCACGCCCCAATGTTCCGTCACTTCAGGAATGCCCAGCCATTTTTCTTTGCCCGGATCCAGCATGCGAATCCCGGGAGCGACCATCTGCATCAGATCCTTGTCGCCGCTGACGATGCAGACCTCCATGCCCGCTGCAACGCCCCTGTCGGCCAGGGTACCGATGATGTCATCGGCTTCAAAACCATCCTGCTGGACGTGGGTAATACTGAAGGCCTCCACCACCTCCTTGATGATGGGCACCTGTGCCCGCAACTCTTCAGGCATGGATTGCCGGTTGGCTTTGTAGTCGGGATAGAGGGCGTGACGAAAGGTTTTTCCCTTGGCGTCGAACACCATGGCTATGAACTCGGGCTGATGATCAGCCACCAGCCGGTGCAGCATTTTATAGAAACCGTAGATGGCGTTGGTGGCAAACCCGTCGCGGCGCGACAGATTGCGCACGCCATAAAAAGCGCGATAGAGATAGCCGGAACCATCGACCAAAAACAGACGTGCCATAAAAAAACTATTAAAAGACTGGGATGGAGGTCCAGGAGGAAGGGCTGCGCCCCAATGGCGCTTAGATAGCCG
>JADGBZ010000061.1 GCA_015231175.1 Magnetococcales bacterium
CTGCGCCCTTCCTCCTGGTGGGGTTCGGGGCGAAGCCCTGACAATGGCTTTCATATCCAGATTTTTCTTGAAAGGGTGCTGAATGGTTACGCATATCCAAGCTTTTTTTGAAACGGCAACGTCACGTTTCGCTGCCAGTCTTGGATAACAAGGCTGTCTGCCGGTCACCATGTCGGTTCAACCAGCGCACCCCGACCGTGATGACCCGTCCCAGCAGGCGTGGCTCAAAGAAATTGTTCCAATAATCAAACCGAAGACGCAACAAAAGTGGCAAAAAGAGGATCCTGACCAGGAAGCGGCAGATGATTTTCCGTTTCAAGGAGAAATGCGGCGGGCCAAAGTCGTGGATGAAACGGAAGCGACAGTTGAAGAAAGCCATGATGCCCCTGGAGAAAAATGCCGCCTCATCCAGGTCGGTATCGGCATGGATGGATGAGAAAAAGCGCTCATCGCTGCCAAGGGCAAGGTAACTCTCCAGATCCATGTCGGCTCGGGTGGCCGGGTCCAGTTCATAGAGTCTGGAGCCCGGATAGGCGCGATAAACCTGCGGCCCGCAAAAGTAGACATTGATCTGCCGACTCAGGTAATCCATCATTTTTATGGTGGCAATACGGTTTTTTAACGAATCTCCCGGAAAATGGGTAATAAAACTGGTATCCACAGCCATATCGACACCGCTTTCTCGAATGATGTCGATTGCGCGATGAATATCCTTCTCCTTGACGCCTTTATGGATGATGCGATTGCGGGTCGTCTCGTCTCCGGCCTCCAGGCTCATGGAGAGACAATAACATCCGCTTTGCTTCAATTCGCGCAAAAATTCCGGGGTGATAAAAGAATCCCCGAAATAGTTGTAACGACAATTGCCAGCCCATTTGACACCCATTTCCCGGGTCATCCGGCACCAATCCCGCACCAGGGTTTGGTCGCCAAAAAAGTCGTCATCATGGGGTTCCAGAACGTCGATGCGCAAATCCTTGACCCAAGGCTGACACTCCCGGCGAATTTTGGCGATGCTCTTTTTTCTGGGTTTAAAATGCAGCCTGTTCAGGAAAGAGTGAATGCAGAAGCTGCAATTCCAGATGCACCCTCTTCCTGTCAAGACGGTGAGGCGCCGCACCTTGCATCGCGAGTGGGGGTCTTCCCAGGGGATATATTTTTCGATATATGGCAGCAGGCCATAATCGACATCCAACACGCTTTCGAGGTCGTCAATCATGTATGGCGACGCGGCGACAACGGCGCCCTGATCAAACAGGGTAATCCCCGGTATGCCAGAGGGTTTCTCTTCGCCCTTGTCAAACGATTTCAGAAGATCAATAAAGGGAAATTCGCCCTCTCCCGACACGACCAGGCTCTCCGGATAACGTTGCAGGAGTGACGCCGGGTCCATCAGGGGATGGATTCCGCCCCAGACGATCTTGCAATGTTTTGTCAACTGATCGACCAGGGGAACGGCAGCCTTCAGCTGCGCCGTCATGACCGACACGCCGACCACATCATATTTTTTCAGGCGTTCGACATCGAGCTTGTGGAAATTTTGATCGAACAGATCGCACTCATGGCCGGCGTGCCGGGTGGTGGTGGCGATGGAGAGCAAACCATGGGGAATCGCTGGCATGCCTGAGTTCAGATCAGGATTGATCAGGGCAACCTTCATGACGACTCCTTTGCGGATTCTGCCAAACCTGAACGGGTGATCTCCGCCATCATGCCCTCGATGCTGCCTTGCACCTTGTCCAAAACTTCCTGCCGGGCGCGACGGGAAAGGCCCTCTGTCAGGACAGGCTGGCCAATACGGACCTGAATAACCCCGGGATGCTTCAAAAAGGCGCGTCGCCCCCAATACTCCCCGGCGTTATGGGCCACAGGAACGATGGGTACGCCGGCAGCCATGGCGAGGCCCACCCCGCCAGCCTTGTACTCTCCGACACTCCCCGGAGCGACCCGCGTCCCCTCGGGAAAAATCAGCAAAGATATGCCACGGCGAAAATTGTCCTGCCCCTGCCGGTGCAGGCTCTTCATGGCTTCGATACCGTGGGAGCGGTCGATAAAAATTTGTCCGGAAGCCTGCAAAGACCAGCCAAAAAAGGGGATATGTTTGAGATTGTGTTTCAATACCCAGACAAAATTTGGGAAAAAATTATGAAAAACAACCGTTTCCCAAGCAGACTGATGTTTGGACATGATGACGAAAGGGGGGGATGGCAAATTTTCCACCCCTTCCAAACGGTGGTGCAAATGGCAGATCCACCCCAACATGCGGCTGTTGTAACTGGCCCAGTGGCGTGTCAAACGCTGCCGGAAGGCCAGAGGGGCCACGGGCCAGAGCAGGACGATCAGCAGGGAAAAGAAGAGAATTCCCAAAACGAACATGATGAAAAACAGCGTGGATCGAACGACGATCATACCCTTTTTCCCCATTGCAACCGGATGCGTTTCGATCAAATATTCCCCCAGTGTGGGGCAGGAGGCAAAATCATTGCAACCCGAAAAGGGAGAATCCACTCGTGACCCGTGCCATGGTTGCCGTTGACCAGCTTGAAGAGCTGGAGGTTTATTGGACAGAGATCAACCGGTTTCCTCTGCTCACCCAGGAAGAGGAGTACACCCTGGCGGTACGTTTCCGAGAGCATGCCGACCTGGAGGCCGCCCACAGGCTGGTCTCCTCCTATCTGCGTTATGTGGTGCGTATCGCCCGCGAGTATCACGGCTACTACGGGCTGCGCCTGATGGATCTGGTCCAGGAGGGTTCCATTGGCCTGATGCAGGCCGTCAAGCGGTTCGACCCCCACAAAGGGTTTCGTCTTGCAACCTATGCGCTGTGGTGGATCCGAGCGGCCATCCAGGAGTATATCCTGCGTACCTGGAGTCTGGTCAGGATCGGAACGTCGACGGCCCAGCGCAAATTGATCCACCACCTGCGCCGGATTCGCCAGCGGATCGACTCCCTTGACACCGCTCAGGCTGAAGAGCTGGCCGGATCGCTTGGGATAGACTCCCGGGCCGTCTGGGAGATGGAACACCGCTTGGCCGCTCCAGATGAGAGCCTGAACCGTTCCCTCGTTGACGGAGGAGAGGATGTGCAAAATCTGCTCATCGACTCCCGCCCCAACCAGGAGTTGACGCTGTTGGCCTCCGAAGAAGCCATGTGGCGTCACCGCCTCAGCAACGAAGCACTGGCCACGCTGGACCCCCGCGAGCGTCTCATCGTGGAGCAGCGCATCATGGCCGATACCCCTGTCACCCTGGAACAGATCGGAGAGCAGATGGGCATCTCCCGTGAAAGGGTTCGACAACTGGAAAAAAGATCCCTGGCCAAGATGCGCCGGGCCGTCGGGGACGTTCGCGCACCGTGATCGTTGGCAAAATCAGCCGGATGGTGTCCGATCCCATGCATGTGGCATGGGTCCAGTGGGGACGATGGCACCCCGACTCCCTGTTTGCCCGCTACCACCGCCTGGCAACGACGGTCGGCCTAAAGCGGGTTCATCTGATCCTCTCCTTCGACTGCGACATACCGGATGATGCCAAGGTGGCATGGGATGTCCACTCCAGGTTGCTTGACATGGGGTTGTGCCCGGACTATGCGGTCCCGGGGGAGGTGTTGTTGCAGGGAGAGAAGGTCTATGGCCGCATTCGTGCAACCGGGGCGCGTTTCCTCAACCACGGCTATTACATGCACGCCCGGTTCGTCGAGGAGTTGTGCCAATTCGAGAGTTGTTTTTTTTACGATCAACTCCCGTTGGCCAAAGTGGCGGAAGATGTCCGGCGTGGCGATGCCTGCCTGCGGGAGGTGATAGGGGAGAGTCCGGAAGGATTTCGCGCCCCCCACTTCGGGACGTTCCAAAAACCACGGCAACTCCGCTTCCTTCACACCCTCTTACGCGAGTTGGGGTACAGATACTCCAGCTCCACCGTACCGGAGGCCGCCTTTCGCCATGGGCCCGTCATCCGCACCCACGGATTGTGGGAGATCCCCATCTCGGGCATGGCGACGGAGCCCATGAGCATTTTTGATACGTGGGGTTTTTTTCGCGCCCCAAACCGCCCCTACACGGCTGCCGACTATGGTCAGGAAGGGGAGAAGCTGGCCAGACGTTATGCCACCCTGCCAGCCGGCATCCTGAACCTGTACGGAGATCCGAGTCAGATTTACAACTCCCCGATCTTTTTTGCCACCCTGGCCCGATTGGCCCAGGTGGCAACACCCACCACGTTTCACCAACTTTTGGACCAATTGCCTTGAACGCACCGGTCACAGGCCTTTTCCACCCCTGGGAACCACCCCCCAAACGGTTGGGGATGGATCTCTGGCGTTGGGCCGTCTGGTTCAAGGCCAACCCCCGGGACGAGGCCACCATGCATACCCTTTTCCGGCAGCGATTTCCGGAAGGGCAGTTCATTCCCATCCAGAAGCAACCTGGTTGGGAGAAGCATGTGGGTCGGAGTACGCAACTGGTTTTGCTCTACCCTGACGCCATCGGCCAAAAGTTTGCCTCCCTGGAGCGACAGATTGACCGATACCGGCCTCCGGATTGTACCCTGTGGGTCTTGAATGGACGGGGACGATGGTTCCGCCTGGATGGCACCACCAGACGATCCTTGTGGTGGCGGCGCCGACTGGAGCGCTCCATGCTGTTGGAGGTGTGCCTGCTGCCGGTATTTTTGCTGGTCACCCCCCTGTTGCTCGGTTATGACCATCTGCGGGGACGACGATGAGCGAGGCGATCCGGAGCTGGTGGAACCGGCATCCCATGACCTATGGGGAGGTTCACGGGCAATCCTGTTATGGTGGCGAGGAGCAGGCTTTTGGCACCCTGGAATTTTTTACCAGGCTGGACGCCGTCTTTCACGCCTGGAACCACCCCCTGCATGGAGAACGCCCCTTTTCCCGCCTCTTCCCCTATGACCGATATGGATCCGGAAGCCGCATCCTGGAGGTGGGGTGTGGTCTGGGAACCATGGCCATGCATTGGGCCAACGCCGGCGCCATGGTCACGGCGGTCGACCTCAACCCCACCGCCGTGGCCCAGACGCAACGCCGCTTTGAACTCATGGGGTTGTCGGGGGATGTGCGCGAGGCCGATGCCCGTCATCTGCCCTTTCCGGATGACCATTTCGATTATGTCTACAGTTGGGGCGTCCTGCACCACTCACCCGACATCGAACGCTCCGTAGCCGAAATGATGCGGGTTCTGCGGCCTGGCGGGGGGTATGGCATCATGCTCTACCACAGGCGTTCCATCCTCCAATGGTATATGACGGACTATCTGGAGGGATTTCTGCACATGGAGAGGCGTTTTCTCACCCCGTTGCAGTTGGCCAGTCGCTACGGCGACGGCAGTCGGCAGGAGGGGAACCCCCATACCTGGCCTTTGACGCGGCAGGAGCTGCTGACATTGTTGGCCGACCACAGTCCAGATCGGCAGGTGCGAATCTTGGGGACGGATCTGGACTCCATCCTGCGTTTCCTGCTGCCCGGCCTGGGGTTACTGCTGCCGGCCTGGGCCAAAAAGGTGTGGGCCCGCCGCCTGGGGTGGAGCCTGTGGGCCTGGGGACACAAAAATGGCACGCAACCATTCAGCACCCTTCCAAAAAGAGTTTGATATGGCAGACTTTGTCAGGGCTTCGCCCCGAACCCCACCAGGACGCTGCCCTGGACCTGCCAGGGAGCCAGCCCCCTGGATCCCGATGCGTTGCCAGACGCTGAATCGTTACGGCGGCGCATCATGTGCGGCATTGTAGGTGTCGCCGGGGATTTCCCGGCGGAGGAAGGCGCCGGACTGGTGTGCAAAATGAACCAGACCCTTCTGCACCGAGGACCGGACGGCGAAGGTCACTGGTCTACGAACCGTTTTGCCTTTGCCATGCGCCGCCTGAGCATCATTGACCTGGCCACCGGGCAACAACCCATGTGGACTCCGGACGGGGTTGGCATCGTCTTCAATGGTGAAATCTACAATTACCGCTCCCTGCGCCACGAATTGGAAGGACATGGGTACGCCTTTGCCACCCGCTCGGACACCGAGGTGCTGCTCAACCTGTACCATTGTTTCGGCATCGCTGCCCTGCAACGCCTGGAGGGGATGTTTGCCTTTTGCCTCTTCGATCCTCGCTCCGGAGTGGTGCATCTGATTCGGGATCGGATGGGGGTGAAGCCCCTCTACTATGGCGCCTTTGCAGGACGCTTCTATTTTGCCAGCGAAATGAAGGCCATTCTTGCCGGGTTGTCCCAACGCCCGGACATATCCCGAACGGCCATTCACCACTATCTCACCCTCCGCTATGTGCCCGACCCCGACTGCATCTGGCACGGTATGCACAAACTGCCGCCAGGACACCGGTTGGAGTATCGCCTCGACGGCAGCGGCTGGCATGTCGAACCCTACTGGTCGGTTCATTTCCACGCCGAGCCGGAAGCGCAGGAACGCAATTACGTTGCGGAGTTCCGGACACTCTTCCTGGCTGCCGTGGAAAAACGCCTGCTGGCCGCCGATGTGCCTGTGGGCGTATTTCTGAGCGGTGGACTGGACTCCAGCGCCGTCAGTGCCGCTGCCGTGGCGTTGGGGCACAAGGCGTTTCAGACCTTCTGTGTCGGATTTGTCGGCGATCCTACCCATCAGGACGAGCTGCCCTGGGCGCGTCAGGTGGCCCGGCATCTCGGATCGCAACACCACGAGGTCACCCTCGACCAGACAACTTTTTTGGCCACCCTGCCCCAACTGGTCCACGCGACAGACGAGCCTCTGGCCGACTTGACGGCCATCCCGCTTTACCATCTCTCCCTTCTGGCGCGGCAGCACGTCAAGGTGGTTCTCTCTGGAGAGGGGAGTGATGAAATCCTGGCCGGCTACGACCTGGAACGATCGATGGCCAAGTTGTTTTATCTTGGAAAAACAATCAATTTTATACCATCATCCCTGTTGCGTGGCCTGTCACACCTGCTGCCCCGGTACCGGCAGCACCTGCACGCCCTGGCCCGGGGCGACCTGGCAGCCCTGCCGGCAGCCCTTCCCTTGCATATCACGCGGCACTGGTCCGAAGCGGAAAAAATGCGGCTGTGGAGACAACCCCCATCCGTTCTCTCCAGTGAAGAGTTGATCCGATCCTGGTATCATGCCGCCCCGGGCGCATCGGCCCTGGACCGTATCCAGGAAGTTCATTGCCGATCCTGGTTGGTAGAAAATTTGCTGATGAAGGCGGATCGGATGAGCATGGCCGCATCCCTGGAGCTGCGCACCCCCTTTTTGGATCACACCCTCGTCGAGTGGGCAGCGCGTCTCCCTTTGACCTGGAAAGTTGGTGATTTCAGGCAGGGCTTCTCCTCCAAACGGATCCTGCGGGAGTTTGCCGCCGGACTTCTCCCTCCCGCCGTCGTTGCACGTCCCAAGCAGGGGTTTCCCGTGCCCGTCTACGGCTGGTTGCGGGAGGAACCCATGAGATCCCGAGCCAGGGAGTGGTTGCTGGAACGCGGCGCACGTCTGCACACCCACTTCGATCCAGCCATGATCGTTCCGGTTTTGACTGCGGCCCGGCGCGGTGATATGGCCGCCGCACACCGGATCTGGATCCTCATCATCCTCGAAGAGTGGTTGCGGGTGTGGTCATGAGGGCCCTGTTTCTGACCTACTGCTACCCACCTCTTCGTTACCCGCGTTCCATCCAGATTTCCCGTTTGGTCAAATTTCTCGATCACCCGGTGCGGGTCGTCTGTGCTGCGGGGCGGGCCGGCGAACCCATCGACCCAACCATTGCAGGCACGGATGAGCGCTCTCACGACATACGGCGCTTGTCCGAAGCGGGTTGGCAGCAATTGTTGCACCGCTACCGGGATCTGCTGTTACCCCAGTATTGGGGCATACCCGACGCCAACCGGAGCTGGGCCCTGCGTGCCGCAGGTACCATTCTGACCAGAAAGTGGGTGGAGGAGATGGACCTCCTGGTCACCTTCGGTCAGCCCATGTCCACCCATCTGGCCGGCTTCGAAATTAAAAGGCAAACGGGCATCCCGTGGATGGCCCATTTCAGTGATCCATGGGTGGACAACCCCCTGGATGGTTCACGTGGCATGGAGATCTGGCTGAAACGCCGGATGGAACATGCCGTCATGGAACAGGTTGACGGGGCCGTCTTCACTTCTGCTGAAACCGTGGATCTGGTCATGGCCAAATATCCCCTCGCCTGGCGTCACAAGGTTGGCGTGGTGCCGCACGGGTTCGATCCCGACCCTTTTCCTGCCTGCACGGAACGGTGTCCCGGCGAGCCTGTCGTCTTGCGTTATCTCGGAAATTTTTACGGCAACCGGACCCCCCATGCCCTGTTCCAGGCCTTGGAGCACCTGATACGCCAGCAACCCAAGTGCCTGGAAGGGGTGCGCGTTGAGCTTTATGGCGATTTCTCCCCCACGGTTTTTGCCCGCACCGGGCTGCAATCCATGATCTCGCGGACGGTCACGATCCATCGCCCCGTCACGTATCAAAAATCCCTGGAGCTGATGGCTTCGGCGGATTTGTTGCTCGTTTTGGATGCCCCGGCCCAAACCAGCGTCTTTCTTCCCAGCAAGCTGGTGGACTATATCGGCTCCGGGCGTCCCATCCTGGGACTGACCCCACCCGGGGCTGCGGCCTCACTCATACAAAGTATGGGAGGGTGGGTAGGCCCACCGGATAACCCGGAACAGGCAGCAAAAGCCCTGAGTCAAGCCATTGCATGGTTGCAAAACCACCATCAAACTCTCCCCTGGGGGCAGGAGAGCGTCCGCCAGCGTTATCACGCCCGGCATGTTGCACATCAGATGGCCGACTTGATGCTGAAGGTCACCAGAAAAGAGCCCCTCTTGCCCACAGGAGAGGTTCAAGGAGCGGAAGGATAGGGAAATCACCATGTTCAGCCTGGAAGCCTGGGCCAGTTTGCCGCCGGTCGTGGCATTGTTTCTGATCATTCGTCTCTTCCCCTACTGGCATCTGCGCCAGCGCGGATGCGACCCGTATTTTTTCCTCTTGTTTGCCGATCCCTTGCGCCCGGAAAATCCCCGCGAAAATCCCGAGTGCGCTGCTTATGCCATCCTGTTGAAGGCCGAATCGATGCGCACCCTGAGGAGGGGCATGCGCCAGGAAAATGCCCCGTCAGGCATGGCCGCAACCAGCCCGACCCTGTTGCCCGGATTGCCGTTCCTGCTCTCCTGGCTACCCTGGACATGGTTGCGACAGACCTATTGGCTGATCAACCACCTCCTGGATGCCCTATGCATGACCGCCCTGTTTTTACTGGTCAGATCAGAGCTGGGAAATTGGCTTGGCTATCTGGTGGCCCTGCTTTATGCCCTCAGTCCGGCTTTGAACTCGGAGTTTTGCCGTCTGACATCCCGTTCCCTGGCCATGCCGTTTTTCCTTCTCGTCCTTGGCAACACTTTCAGCTGGCTGCAAAGTGACCATCGACTTGCGTTCTGGATATCCGTGGCATCCTGCCTGGTTCTTTTCCGTACCCACCACCTGACGGTCCGGGTTCTTTTGTTTGTCATGCCATTCTTGGGCATGACCCTGCAAGATATGCGTTGGCCGTTGCCCATGCTGCTGGCATGTCTGCTGGTCGCCTTCGTCGACAGGCGCCTGTTCTTGACCGTCTTGGGTTATCCCTGGTCACAGGCTCCGCTCCGCGAAGGGCACCTGCTCTCCCTGAACGGCTCCTGTTTTACCGCGCAGACAAGGGCCACTTCACTCCTGTCGGGCATGACATCCCTGCGCATGTTGTTTCGCCGCCATTATCGGCAGGCCAAAGTGGTGTTCCTCATGAATCCGGCTGCCCTGGCCGTGGTGATCTTTTTCACGGACCGTCCCCCTCATTACGATCTGGTTCACCTCATGATCTACTGGGTGATGGGCGTTTATCTCCTGGTCGGATTCTCTCTGCTGTTTCCCGTCATGCGCCGCATGGGGATCCGATTGAACGTGGTCCAGTATGCCGAATGGCCCTCCCTGTTCGTCACCGTGCTCTATCTGGTCAAAGGGGGCACCAGCGTGCAACATTGGCTGCTGCTCGCCCTGTTTCCACTGCTGCATGTGCTCAATTATGCTGTACGCCTCTTCTGGCTGCGTCAGGCTGGTCCAGCCTGGTGTGGCATGGAGACCCCGGCCCTCCTCTCCCTCATGGAGCGGATCACCCGGTTGGAGCGGGCTCGCATCCTCTGCTTCCCGGCCATCCTGACCGGTCTGACGGCCTATCGTACCGGCAAGGCTGTCCTTTGGCCATCGCAGTTTCCCGGCATACCTGGCGATGAATCCCTGGGTGCCGTGCTGGCACTGCCCGTAACTGCGATGGCACACACTTCACGGGTGACACACCTGTTGTTGGATCAAACCTACCTGACGCTGGTGGAGTTGGGATTGCCGGAATCAGGCGTACAGGCCAGGGAGGGACACTTCCTCCTCTATGCCTTCCAGCCCGAACCGATCGCCAACTGAAAACAAGGCCATAGCCGAATGAAATCGTTCACCTCTTCCGAGGTGTCGTGGTATGTTTGTTGCTCTGGATTCGACCAGGTGCAGCCAACGTCCGTGACACAGCAACCAGGAAGTGGCCATGACAGAACGAATGGAAGCAATTCCCTCCCCGATCCAGATGCGTTTCAGGTTTCAAGTATACGGTGTCACTGCCAGTCTGTTGTTTTTGTTGCTGGTCAGCACCTTCCTGCTGCTGGGCGGAGGGACACGGAGTTCGACCCGGGGGGGAGAGATGGTGCGACTGCTCCTGGATCTGAGCCGGAACATGGGACGCCTGGAGGGCATCCGCCTCCAACAATTGCTCCTCCTGGAACAGGCGCTGCACGCTCCCGGCAGTGATGATACCCGAACACAGTTCCAAAAAATCTCGGTCGAGGCGGGAAAACTCTCTGCCAGCCTTCAGGCCGGAATGAAAAAGATGCACCATCAGGTTGCCACACCGGACATGGCCAGGGAGGGGCAACGCATCAGCCAGCACATCATCGCAACGGAAAAGGGGTTGCGTGGTTTGGCAGAACAGGGAATTCAGGTGCTGGATCGGGTTCACCAAAATGATCTCGAACGAGGCCGGAGGGCGTTGGAGGAGATCACAAAACAGTATGGATCGCCATTCAAGGATTGGGAGCAGGCACAGGCTGCCACGAGTTCATGGGCCAGTCAGCTTGCTGGCGCCATTCCACCGGTCAAGGACAAAATAAAGATCCTCTCCTGGCTTCTTCTGTTTTTCGGCGTGGTGATCGGCGTAGGCATCACGTGGTGGGTCGTCCGCCAACACGAGCGTGCATTGTCGGGGTTTTCCCCGTCGCGACAAGATTTGGCGCTCCCTGCCGCCGGGAAGGGCGCCCCGATGGGACGGATCTCCGAAAAAGGTGGTTTCCCCCCCCAGCGCCACGAGATGATCGAAGGGATCGAGGCCCGACTGTCTCAACTGGAAATTTTGAGCGAACCACTGCAATCTCTCGCCAGCAACCTGTCGTCGCACGTCCAGGAGATGACGCGAGGGGCCAAGAAGGCCATCTACGATGCCAGCGAGATGCGCACCAACATGACCACCATCAATGCCTGGGCTGAAGAGTCCAACGAGCATATGCATGTCATCTCCAATTCGGCAGACGAATCCAGTCAAAATATGCAATCCATCAACAAAGCCTCCGAGGATGCCAATACCGCCCTGAAAATGGTGGCGGAATCTTCCGAGCAGGCCAGTATCAGCATGAACTCCGTGCGCGATGCTGCCGAGCGAACCAATCGCAATCTGAACGAAGTGGCCCGTTCGGTGGAGGAGTTGAACCGTTCGCTGATGGAGGTGCGCAAGCAGTGTGAAGCAGCCGACAAGGAGTCCGAACAGGCCAGCCATAATGCCCGGAACAACTCCGAGGTGATGGCCAATCTGGCCAAGGCTGCGCAGGAAATCGGCAAGGTGATCGAGCTGATCAACGAAATCGCCGATCAGACCAACATGCTGGCCTTGAATGCCTCGATCGAAGCAGCTGGGGCCGGTGATGCCGGCAAGGGATTCGCCGTGGTGGCCAACGAAGTCAAAGAGTTGGCTCGTCAAACGACTGACGCCATCAGGCTGGTGGGTGACAGCGTCGACGAGATCCAGGAAAAGACCTCCGAAGCCACCAAAGCCGCCCATGAAATGGCGCGCAACATTGAGCGAATCAGCCAATCCAATCGCGAAATTCTCCACACCGTGGATAGCCAGAGCAACAATATTCAGGCCGTTGCCAAAGCGATGGAGGCCGTGGCGCTGGAAAACAGCGAAGTGACACGCCTGGTGGGCGAGTCCAGCGGCGGCATCTCCGAGATGAGCCGTAACGTCAACGAAATTTCCGAAGGCATTGCCGAAGTGACACGCAATGTGACCGAAGCCACGGAAGGCATCCATCGCATGTCCACCGGTGTCGGAGAGATTGCCCGAGGTAACATCGAAAACTCGCAGAACGTTGGCGACGCCGCCAGTTCGACCACAGGGGTGATCAGCAGTATGGAGATGGTCCATACCACCGCAGAAAAAGTGGGTGAGATGGGGAACGGGGTCACCACCCTGGCCGAAGGGTTGAACAACACCATCCGGGAGTTGCGCCAGATACTGGGCGCGACGCAGGGGTAGGACGCTGGGTGCGATTTATTGCGCTTCTTGCATAAAAGGCCCGGGGAGCGGGCACGCCGCAACGCTGGGTGCGTTTTTCAGCTCCCAGTGTCGCAGTGTCGGGCGTATGGCAGACCTTCCAACCGGATGGACCGCGCTACTGAACTTTCTTCAAAGATTGTTCAATCTTCTCCGACATGGAGGAGATTTCGCTGATAACCCGATCGATATCCCCCGCCAGCTCTCGCGCCACCCGGGCAGTACTTTTGACTTCCCCTGCCACCACGGCGAACCCCTTGCCGAATTCACCGGCCCGGGAGGCCTGAATGCCGGCATTGATGGCCAACACTTCAAGCTCATTGGAAATTTTTTCGATGCCGTGCAGGGTCTTGGAGACATCGCGCGTGTTGCGGTCTATCTCCCGACGCACCCCGGAAAGATCCTTGAAAACCTGCTGGTTGGTGGTGCCACGCTGGTCTTCCAACACTGCAAAAAACAGCAGGGTCGCGGTGCCGCTGACAATCTCGCCATGTTGCTTGTTGGCAACGACCTGGGCCATGATCTCCTCGTCACCACTGGCATCAACGATAAAATCCACAGGAATGTTCTTTACTGCGGACTCGATGTTGGTCAAAGTCTTGATGCCCAGGAGCTTGGCCTTGGTCATGCCCGGCGAGTTGGTGTTGGTATCCACCACATAGAGGAGTTCGACACGATGGCTTCCGGAAAACAGTTGCAACAATCGGGCGGCATTGTCACCCCCGCCGACGAGGCCGACGGTCTTTTTTTGTTCGTTGTCTTCCATCCTTGAGACCCCCAATCGATAGGTCGCTCCGGATCACGGTCGCGGGAAGTGCCCGGGAGAGGAGCATTGCATGGCGTTTGAATGACACACACGGAGAGGGCGCCGCCGCAACCCTGCCCAGACAAAAAACCCAGCGTGCCGTTGATGACACGGCACGATTTTACAGCAACACTTATACCACCGTCGGTCACCGGGGCAAACCCGGTACGTTCATCCTGACACCTCATACCGACACATGGAGGTTCCCTTGGACCTGTCACCCTTTGAAAATTTGCCCACCCTGTCCCGGGAAGAGGCAGCCTGGCTGGTGGGCATCACCCCGGAGGCCTACGACCGATTCATGGTAAACAGCAACGCCAAAATGACCGATGGACACATTGCCGTTTTGGACCTGCTGCGTGCGGGTTTTGTGCTGTTGAGCCGCAAGGAAGCCCAGGCCGCCATGCTGGGACTTCAGTTGAGCCGCTCCCTGGAACGGGAAAAAAATTTAGCCACCACCCTGCAATCCAGCGTCTTCGGTGACGCCTTGCCCATTCCTGTCACCGAAGAGTGTCCCGACACCTTTACGCCGGAAAAAAAGAAGAAAAAAAAGAAGAAAAAAAAGTAACCATCCACAGGAGAGATACACATGTCGGGGCGTGACACGTCACCCATTTTATCGGCAGCAGACGCCCTACGCCGCAAGGGGCGGGAAGGACCACGACACCCGGCATCCTTCCAAACCAGCGCAAACAAAATCCAGCCCGGATTGACCTCGATCCTGGTTCCGGTGTTCAACAATCTGCAATGCCTGAACCTGCTTTATCGCTCCCTGACCGCCCAAACCATGGACGAGTCCGTCGAGTTGATCCTCATCGATAACCACTCGACTGAGCCGGGCATGGATGACTTTTATGACTCCATTCGCATGGATCCTCGCGTCACCATCATCCGCAACGCCGGCAACCTCGGCTTTGGCCGGGCCAACAATTGCGGTTTGCACCATAGCCATGGTGAATTCATCGCCCTGATCAATTCAGACATGTTTTTTTTCCAGCCGTGGCTCTCCCCCATGCTGGAGACTTTCGCCGCCGACCCCCTTTGTGCTGCCGTCCAAGGCATGGTGCTGCTGCCCGAGGAGAGCGCATCCCTGGCCGAGTGGAAAACGCAAACCTGCGGCGCCCGGTTTGATGCGGCGGGTCTGCCCCAGTACCACCTCCCCGGATATGACCCCGATGCCCCCGAAGTGCAGAACCTGCAACTCCTGGAGGCCTTCATGGGAACAGGAGTGGTTTTACGACGCTCGGTATTGGATGCCGTCGATTTTTTCGACGACGCCTACGATATCGTCTTCATGGAAGACACCGACCTCTCTCTGCGCATCAGCGCTGCCGGATACCGCATCCGGTTTGAGCCCCGGGCCAGGCTGATCCACCTGCACAACGCCTCCATGCCCTATCTGACACAGGAGGAGTACGACCGCTCCCGCATCCACAACACGCAGCTGTTCCGCCGTAAATGGCCTGTGGAAAAGATTTTGGAAATTTTGGCCGCCCAGGGGTTCCGGGCCAAGCCACCCGCATGACAGACGGGTATCAGCGGTCTTTGTCGACGATCAGGTTGGGGTTGGCCGGATCGATGATCGGCTCCACCCTGGGCTTGCCGGCGAGCCAGGCAGCCAGGGGCCGGATCGCCGGCCTGGGCGCAGGGGTCTCCTCTTGCGCGGGAGCGCCGGACCCAGACTGTACCTGGGAACCCCCCGAAGAAGAGTGATCGGACTCCCCGGATGTGTGACGCATCGCAACGTGACTCCCCGTCTGTAATACCCGATGGCGCGACAGGGCACGACCATTCGGAACCCTTATGGCGCCGCCCCCTTCCGGACCCATGACGGGCCTCCCCGTGGTGGCGTGCCGCACACCGACGAGGAGACCCCGGGTACTTTCCTAGAGACCGCACATGCCACCACCACAACCACCTGACGGGCAACCTCCCATGGGCGGCATGGCGGGACGGCTGTCTTGTTGTCCCAACTTTGTGGATCCAAGCAACCCTCCGGTCGAGAGGATTTTGCGCAGCTTCTCCTCTCCACATCCCGGGCACCGGGTAACTATGGGGCCCGCCATGGGATGGTCGATCTCAAACCGCCCATGACAGGCATCACATTTGTAGTCGTACAGGGGCATGGGAACCTCTCCTTCAATGGCATGTTGCTGAAAACGATTATGCCTTGACGCTCCGATCAACGCGCACGGTAAAGGGGACGATCACGTCGGGATGGAGACGCATGCGACCGGAATGTTCACCCAAGGTGCGGATGGGGCTGCCCAGTTCGATCAGGCTGCGGGAGACTTCGAGACCTTTCTCGCCCAGAAATGCAGCGATATCGGCGTTGGTGACGGAGCCGAACAGTTTGTCCGCCGCACCAGCCGGACGCTCCAGAACGAATTGCACCTCGGCAATCCGCAAGGCCAACTCTTCGGCCTTGGCCTTGACCTCTTTCTGGCGCTCCTCGAAAGCAGCCCGCTGGGCCTCGAAGTGCGCAATATTGTCCCGCGTGGCCGGCAAAGCCTTGCCGCTTGGAATCAAAAAATTCCGTCCATAGCCGTTCTTGACCCGGACGACATCGCCCAGATTGCCAAACCGGCTGATTTTTTCCAGAAGAATGACTTCCATGAACCTTCACTCCCCGGAGGCGTTTTTCCCCTCCGTCCCTTGCAGATATCGATGACGGAAATCGAACCAGTTATCCAACAGGCCGATCACCATGACCACGAGAATCACCTGTGTCCAGATCAGGAGGAGTGCAAAATAGACCCCCTGCAACATGGCGGACACCCTGAATTTTCGCATGCCCCACTGGACCACCGCCAACCCCTGAAAGAGGGAGGGAAGGGCCAGAAACAGTCCCAGATTCAAACCCAGGAATCGCCAATTGCCCGTGGCAAAGAGGGCCAGGACGGTTGTGACGATGAGGGGCCAGACCAAAAAAAACGGCGCCCGGAAGGTGGACAGATCTTCCGGGACGATTTGAAACACATCGCGATGACGCACCAACAGGCTCCGGGCCAGGAGCAAATTGGCGCTCAAAACCAGAAACCAACCACCCAGTCCCATGGCAGGAAGGAGACGCGCCATCATGTGAACCATCTGTTGCATCTGTTCCTTGAGAAGCGCCACAGCTTGCAGTTCCATCCCCTCGCTTTTGGTGAGCGAGGCAAGCAGGAGATCCCGGGAGGGACCAACACGACTTTCCAGCGAGCTCTCCAGAGCGGCAACCATGTCGATACCCATCGCACTCGCGGCGACCATTCCCAGGAGCATCAGGGCTGCGACGATGAAATAACCGAGAAAAAGACACTGGCTGATTTTCCACCCATCCCGCAGCAGACGGGCCATCAACAGGGGGATGCCGCAGAGGAACAAGAAGGTGACCAGCGAGCCGGTCAGATTCCCGGTCAGCAGGATGGCCAGGGTCAGAGGGATCATGCCCGCCATCAGCCCAACCCGCTCTCCCTGACGCAGGGCGACCAGGAGCAACGGCAAAGGCACCAACAGCTGCAAGGGCGCCAACAGCGGCATGAGCAACGGTCCCAACCAACAAAGAGCAGCCACCAGCCCGGACCCACCCGGCGTTGCCAAAAACCTGTTCATTCACCTTCTGGTACTCTGGTTTGCCATCGATATGCCACAGCCGCTCCCATCAGACCAGGAATGGCAACAAGGCCAGATTGCGCGCCCGCTTGATGGCCTTGGCCAACGACCGCTGATGCGGCGCACAAACGCCCGTAATCCGGCTGGGAACCATTTTTCCCCGCTCGGTGATAAACCGCAACAGCAACTTGGGATCCTTGTAGTCGATGTGGACCGTTTTGTCGGCGCAGAACAGACAAACCTTGCGACGGCGAAAGAACGGACGCCGAAAACGACCCCCCTCACCGCCAGCGCCAGGAGCGCCTCCACCACCGTTACCGGCGCCAAAACCGCCGGGGGCGCCCCCACCAGGGCGGGTGGTGCGGGGACGGCGTCCAGCGAGGCCGCCTGCCCCTCCGTCGTGACTGGAACCACCATGAAAATCACTCTTCTCCATAAACCATTTCCTTTTTCGATTGGCCCCCGGCAGAACCCGCAACTTCGGGGTCAGCCGGGGGTTTGGATTCGATATGCCTGGCAACGAGTTCGGTGCGTCCCCAACGGGTTTTTCCAGCACGAATCCAGCGGCGCTGATTCAAGCGGCCTTCCACCCGCAGATGGCTCCCCGGAGGCAACGTTCGACACGCTTCCGCCAGGGGTCCGATCGCCAGGACAACCATGCGCAGCTCGTACCGGGACAGGGGCTGGACATCCACCATGTCGGAACGATGCTCCACCTCCAGGGTGGCCAGGGAGAGCCCGGTCGGGGTGGTCTGCATCGCCGCCGGCTCCAGGAGGATCCCCTCCAGGATGGTTGCGTTCTCCGGAACGACCAATGCAGGCATCCGCCCTCTTACCGCTCCGCACCCTGGAGATCGCCGCCATGGACATCCATGTCGTCGTCATCCCCGTGCAGTTCATGATCCATGACGAGCTCATGGTCGAGCGGGGCATCCTCGGAGGTTGAACCATCCCGGACTTCCCGACGCGGTTCCTCGCTGCCAATAGCCGCAAGGGGTGTCGCCGCCATGGAAGCTTCGTGAACCCGGACGTTTTGAAATTTCATGACGTCCTCGTCGATTTTCAACCGGGACTCCAACTCCGCCACCAACTGGCCACCCCCCTCAAGAACATGAAAAACGTAGAAACCTTTGGTATTCTTTTTGATGGGATAGGCAAGCTGCCGCCGGCCCCAAAGTTCTGTCTTGAGGATTACGCCCCCGTTGTTGGTAACGATGTCACCAACCCGCTTGTTGATTTGTTCCACCTGTTCTGCGGCCAAGTCCGGGCGCAGAATATAGATTGATTCGTAAAAAGCCACTGGCACCTCCTTTCGGCTGTCGTCAAAGCCCCAGGAGGATCCTACCCCCGGAGCAAGGAGTCACGCTGTACATGAAAAGCGATCATCATGACCGATCCGCAAAAATATTGCCAGGAGATATCCCACTGCTCCCCATGAATCCTTTACCCCACATGCAGGGAGTCCGATTTTTTTTCACCACGCGCCCGCATGGCGTCAGCCAGGGGAGCTACGACAGCCTGAATCTGGCCGACCATGTCGGAGACCACCCGGAGTCGGTCCGGCGCAACCGCCAGCGCCTCATGCGTCTCCTGGATCTCCCCGACGAACGCCTGTGTCTGCTACGCCAGGTCCATGGAACCCGGGTTCACCTCACATCGGACGTGCATCCAACCCCCCCTCCGGAAGGGGATGCCCTGGTGACGGACCAACCTGACCTGGTGTTGGGTATTTTGACCGCCGACTGCGCACCGGTCTTGCTGGCGGACCCCGTGGCACGGGTGATCGGAGCCGCCCATGCGGGGTGGCGTGGGGCCGTGGCAGGCATCATCACAACGTGCCTGGAGGCCATGTGCCGGCTCGGGGCCCAGCGGCATCGGGTCGTCGCCGTGATCGGCCCGTGTATCGGACCCTCCACCTTCGTCGTAGGCCCGGATGTTTGGGAACAGTTCTTGCGTGTCTCCGTCGACCATCGGATCCACTTTGCCAATGCCCCGGAAACCGGGCGTTACCTGCTGGATCTGCCGGGTTTCCTGAAATGTCAATTATCCGATAACGGCCTCGTTCCAGACCGGATACACCATGCAGATCTTTGCACCTTTCGTCAGGAAAAGCTTTTTTTCAGCCACCGGCGCTCCACCCAACGTGGAGAGACAGCCTGTGGTCGGCAAATGGCTGGCATTCTCTTGGCGTGACCATCGTTTCCTTTTTCAGGCAACCTGGGCCTGCATGCTGCTCTGGCTGTTTCTGATCAATACCCCCTCGGCCTGGAGCCGGACGCCCAGCATGGAGCACATGATCCAGAAAGCGGCCCACCACCACAACCTGGACCCGGCCTTGTTGAAGGCCGTGGTGGCTGTGGAGTCGGATTTCAATCCCCGCTCCGTCTCGTCCAAGGGCGCCTTGGGGCTGATGCAATTGATGCCTGGCACCGCACACGACATGGGCCTCGCCAACCCGTTCAACCCTGAACAAAACCTCCGTGCAGGGGCCCGCTACCTGAAATTGATGTTGGAGCGATTTCCCACCCTGCCCATGGCCCTGGCCGCCTATAACGCCGGCCCCACCTGTGTGGACAGCTATGGCGGCATCCCTCCCTATCCGGAGACCCGGCAGTATATTCGTAAAGTCCTTGAACAATACTGGCGCAACGCCAATGCCTCCCTGCTTGACGGCAGCCATGGCATGGACCAACCCGACTCCCCTCTGACCATACGACGGGGACGGGGCCGCGTGGTGTTGTCCGACAGCATTCCTTTGCGCCCTGACAGCCCGATCAACCCCCGCATCATCATACGTCGATCCGGTTCCGGGCAGGAGCCACCCTCCCCCATCCAGCTGACCCAGAACGAGGAGGAGGCCACCCTGCAACGTGAAGGCACCCGGCTGGTCTCCTCAGGCATCTACATCCATCAACGCCTGGAAGACGACATTCCCATCATCCGCCTGGAACGGAGCCGCCGCCGCTGAGTCGGCAGAGAATTGCACCCCTCCATCGCCCAAACCAGAACCCTTCAGGGTAACTATTCAGCACCCTTTCAAGAAGGGCTTGGACATGAAAGCCTTTGTCAGGGCTTCGCCCCGAACCCCACCAGGACTCCGCCCTGGACCTGCCAGGGAGCCAGCCCCCTGGACCCCGATTGTGGTCGGGTGGTGGATCGTTACCCTTCAGGTAACGATTCACCACCCTTGCAAGAAAAGCCTGGATCAGAACCATCCCGAAAGATCAATCCGACCAATTGGCATATTTGCTGCAAAGCCTGTCCAACTTTTTACCGGCATCGGTTTCGGAAAACTTGGCCAAATGGCCTTTGAAATCTTCTGGCGTCTCATTCCACATGCAGATGCAAAACGCTTCGGCCTTTGATTGACCATCGATGGGGCTCAACTCTCCGCCACCTTCCCATTTCTTCATGGCGTAGATCTTGCAGTTTTTGTATTGCGCGTCATCTGCGGGGACTGGATTATATTGATCCGGCGCTGCGAGAAGGATGCCGCTTTGAAAAAAGATGGCCAGACCAAGCGAAGCGATTCCAAGTACTTTCATGTCACATGCTCCATTGAATGTGCAAGGGCCAGGTGTCGTTCCTGCCAAGAACCTCATCCGGCCTGATGATGGGGGATGTCCCGGTCTCTGAATAGTGCCATACCCAGAACGGGCGCCTTGATTATCCTGCACCACCTGATGATTCGAGTAAAGACCCCATATGTTTTTCTCTTCCAGGCACCCCTCCTGGACAAGCTGCCGGAGACAGGGTGGTTGGTTGAACTCTTGGGACGAGCATTTTGCATTGGTTTACAACCAAATCTTGGCACATGTATTGCGTAGCACTTAGCCGTTCCGGAAATGTGCCGCAACCACCCTGACCGGGACGTGAGCCTCGGTCAACCAAAAGGGTTGTCGCAGTCGCTCCGGATGGAACACCGACTCCGATCAAGGGAAGCAAAAATGACGACAGATTCGATAGGCAACTTCGGAAACATGGGGCAGACACGCGGCACGCATGGCCTGTGGGGCAAACGCAAGCCGCCCACACCCGATGACCTCATCAAAAAGATGGACAAGGACGGCAACGGCACCGTGAGTGCCGATGAAGCCAAAGGCCCTCTCGCCAAAGATTTCTCCAAAGTCGACGCCAGCGGCGATGGTCAGATCGACAAGGATGAAATGAAAAAGGCGATGGACACCTTCCGCCAGCAGATTCAATCCGGCGCAGGCAAGGGCGGGCCCGGCTACAGGCTCTCACCAGCTGACCTGTTCAAAAAGCTGGATACCAACAACGACGGCGTTCTGGGATCCAGCGAGGCCAAAGGGCCTCTGGCCAAACATTTTGGCAAAATCGACACCAACAAAGACGGAAACATAGCCTTGCAGGAGTTGGAAGATCGCATCAAAAAACTGCAATCCAGCTCTCTAAAGGGTAACGACGACTCCGAGCAGAATGGCGCCATCGGCGGCACCTCCAGCGACGGCGGCAGCACCTGACCAGCACATCAGGCCATGATTCCCGCGGGCCACGTCGGCGCTCGGGCAACTATTCACCACCCGGCCACGCATCGGGGCCCAGGGGGCTGACTCCCTGGCAGGTCCAGGACAGAGTCCTGGTGGGGTTCGGGGCGAAGCCCTGACA
>JADGBZ010000062.1 GCA_015231175.1 Magnetococcales bacterium
ACTTCATCCCGGGGAAGGAAACCCCCCGACCAGGCCCCCCCCCCCCGATGTTTGAAGCAAAGGATGTTTGAAGCAAAGTCAGAGACCTCCGTCCAGATTAACAGGCCATTGGGAAGTTTTCAACACAAATTCGCTCTTTGCCCAGGGCAATCGCATTTGAAAGAGCGTGCCGCGCCCTTCCAGGAAAAGCCAGGAGATGAAAGCCTATGTCAGGACATGAAAGCCATTGTCAGGGCTTCGCCCCGAACCCCACCAGGGCGCTGCCCTGGACAAAGCCAGTGAGCCAGCCCTCTGGACCCCAATTCCAAAAAGCGATCATGGCATTTCAAATGCGATTGCCCTGCCTTGGACACCGATTTCGTTGCCGGGTGCTGAATGGTCATCTGATTTTTTGGCAGTTGCCATCGGACGAAAAATAGGGTGAAGTAGCCCCGGGTTGCACCGAAACACTCAGAGGAAGAGACACCATGCAGGCTGAACGATTCGCTTTGACAATTCCGGATGGAAAGGCTCGTTCCCTGGCCAAGGGATGGTTGTTTCTCGCACTATGGTCCCTGATCGGGGCGGGTTTGGTGGTGATCCTGGTGGTGTTGGCCCGAACCCCGGTCATCCAAAACCTGATCCCCTGGACCGGCTCCTTCAAGACCGCTCTGGTCATCCATGTGGATCTTTCGGTCCTGGTGTGGTTTCTCGCTTTTGCCGGATTCATGGGAAGCCTGCTTCTGCCGACGGAGCGCACTGGTTGGGGATTTTTCGGCCTCGGATTGGCGGCAATGGGCGCCATTCTGCTTCCCCTGACACCGTTTCTGGGGGTCGATGCTCCCTTCATGAACAACTATGTTCCGGTGCTTGAGAATCAGGCTTTTTTTGTGGCGGTGGGGCTTTTTATCGGTGGATTTTTGCTCATGGCCGGACGGGTTGTGTTCACGTCCAACCCTGCCGGCACGCTCTCCCAGGCGGAACGCGCCATGCGTTTTGGCATCCGCAGTGGCATGGCCATCGCCTGGCTGGCTGCCCTGATTTGGCTCTGGACGTTCCTGGTCATCGGCCCTGGTACTGATCGCCCGGCGCCATTCCGCGAGAGTCACTACGAGGTATTGTTCTGGGGCGCGGGACATGTGCTCCAGTTTACCCATACCCAAATCATGCTCGTGGTATGGCTTTGGCTGGCCACCCTTGCTGAAATACTCCCCAACCCCAGGCCCCGATTGGCCGTGGTGGCCCTGGTTTTGGGTGTCTTGCCGACTCTGGCCGCCCCGGCCATTCACGCCTGGATCACCCCCGTGGACGGGCCTGATCTTCGCCTTGCCTACGGCGAACTGATGCGCTATGGCCACGGCTTGGCCACCTTGCCGGTTGGGGTGGCTCTTTTGTTCGCCTGGGCAACCCACCGCCAACCTGCCGCCCCGGAACAACGTCCCCAACGCCTGGCCTTGTTGCTCTCCCTTCTGCTTTTTGGCGTCGGTGGAGCCATTGGCTTTCTGATCCAGGGGGTGAATGTCACCATCCCTTCCCATTACCATGGCTCCATTGTGGCCATCACCCTGGCTTACATGGGCCTGACCTACGGCATGCTTCCCCTGCTGGGTTGGCGGCGTCCCTGTCCGACATGGTCCTCCCGGCAACTTCTCCTCTACGGGGTGGGTTCGTTGCTGCATGTGGCTGGCTTGGCCATGGCTGGCGTCCATGGCGTACAACGCAAAACCGCCGGCGCCGAACAACACCTGAAGACCCTTCCCGAAAAACTCGCCATGGGGTGTACCGGCCTGGGTGGGGTGTTGGCTGTCATCGGAGGCATTCTCTTTTTGGTGCTGACGATCCGTGCCTGCAAAAGAAGGAATCTTCCCTGACTATCGGTTTGCGGTAACTTTTCAGCACCCGGCAACGAAAAGGGGTCAAGGGGGCTGGCTCCCTTGCGGGTCAAGGGCAGCTCCCTTGCGGGTCAAGGGCAGCGCCCTTGCGGGTCAAGGGCAGCGCCCTTGCGGGGTCCGGGGCAGCGCCCCGTTTTGTTTTTGGTCGCCCCCCTTCTCCCAGGCCTTTTTTGCGCTGTTTGCAAAAAAGGCCCAAGGGGCGGGCCATGGTCCACCTTCTGGCGCGTCTTTTTGCGCCAGAAGGTGGACGTATTGCAGGTTTTTGATTTAGCGCCCTTGCAAGAAAAGATTGAATATGAAAGCCTTTGTCAGAGTCTTGCCCCGAACCCCACCAGGACCGCTGCCCGAGGCCCCGCCATTGGAGTCAGCCCCCTGGACCCGGATTCGTTGCCGAGTGGCGAATAGTGACATCCTCAGGTGAGCATTTTGACTTTGCCGTTGCCGCGTCCCGTTCGTCCGGTTTTGAAGAATTTTACGGTATTTTCCAAAATTTCCGCCTGCGCCGAGAGTTCTTCCGAAGTGGCGGACATCTCTTCCGCTGCCCCGGCGTTTTTCTGAATCACCTGGTCCAACTGTTGGATGGCCAGGTTGATTTGTCCGACGCCCTGGCTTTGCTCTTGGGTGGCGCTGGAAATCTCCTGGATCAACTCGGATGTTTTTTGGATATCCGGGACAAGGATGTTGATGATGTTCAGCGTTTTTTCAGCCACTGTGACGCTGGATGCTGAAAGTTGGTTGATTTCACTGGCCGCAACCTGGCTGCGTTCGGCCAGTTTGCGGACTTCGGCGGCGACCACCGCAAACCCTTTGCCCTGTTCGCCGGCACGGGCGGCCTCGATGGCGGCATTGAGTGCCAAGAGGTTGGTTTGTCTTGCTATCTCCTCGATGACCGAAATTTTTTCCGCGATGGAGCGCATGGCCTTGACGGCTTCGGTCACAGCTTCTCCGCCAGCGACGGCATCCTTGGCGGCTTTTGCGGCCATTTTTTCGGTTTGTTGGGCATTGTCATTGTTTTGTTGAATGCCGGAGGCCATCTGTTCCATGGCCGCAGAGGTCTCTTCGATGGATGCGGCTTGTTCGGAAGCGCCTTGAGCCATGCCTTGGGAGACATCCTGAAGTTCTGCGCTACCGCTGGCCACTGCGGAGGATGCGTTGCTGATTTCACCAACAACGTCCTGCAATCGGGCCACCATGGAGTTGAGGGCCTGGACGAGGTGCCCCACCTCATCCTCCTGTTTGAGATCCAACTGCCGGGTCAAATCCCCCGTGGCGATTTGTTTGGCAAAATCAACACCCCGGATGATGGGCGCCGTTATGGAGCGGGCAATCAGGATGGCCAGAATAATGCCCACGACAATGGAAATCATGAGGAGCGTTGCGATGGTCGTGCGCGTTTGTCCCCCTCTGTTGACCATGACCTCTTCAGACATGATATTGCGGTTGGTCGTGTCGATGAGTTGGTGCAGTAAATCTTTTACGTCAGCCAGATGCTTTTGTGTTTCCAGAAGAAAAATGGACCTTGCCTTGGTTTTGGCCTCCAGACTTTGCTGGGCGCGACGCTCCATTTTCGACAGATCAGCCCGGACCTGGGCCAGAGTATTCTGGATATCGATATGGTACAGCTTCTTGGCTTCGGCAAAGTTTCCGGTTTTTAAATTGTCCTGGACGAGATGTCCCAACTGGTGCAATTTTTTATGAGTGGGCTCAATCTGTTCCAGAAGCGTGGCCAGTTCCGGATCCGATCGGCGCATTTTTTCCGCTTCCGGGCCGTAGATGAACTGACCGAGCTGGCACTTTGTCGGATCCAGTTGAACCTTCAGGCCATGGTCTTCTTTGAGGATGGCGCCCTGCACCTGTTCTGCCCAGGCCAGGTGGCCTGCTTCCATCTTGGCAAGAAAGCCGGGAAGCTTGTCATCCGCCGGGTGAAATATGTTCATGATTTTGG
Organism: Magnetococcales bacterium; assembly: GCA_015231175.1. NCBI lineage: Bacteria > Pseudomonadati > Pseudomonadota > Magnetococcia > Magnetococcales > Magnetococcales bacterium. Next base: position 3,817 of record JADGBZ010000062.1, read on the forward strand.
CGGCAGATTCATGCAACAATTTGTGAGGCTCATCCAGTTTGGACAGGACGGGAGCCAACGCGGGGACCAGATTTTCCGCTTCTTTGCGTCCCTCGCCATAGTGCCATTTGCCAAAGGCGCATTGGGTGTGATCCAGCTGAATGTTCGGCTGAGTCGATGTTTCAGAACTGATAAAGGAACTCAGCGCATTGGCCCAGTTCAGATGATCGATCTCCTTTTGCAGAATGTTCCCGCGTAGTTGGTTGCCGGCCACCACGATTTTTCCATCCGCGACCATGTGTGTAATCCCGGAGACGGCCCATAAACCCAGGGCAACCATCAAGGTGAGAACAGCACCAACACCGACCAGAATTTTTTTGTTGATACTTAAATTTTTCCAGTTCATATTTTTCCCAACCTTTCCCAGCAATATCAATGAATAACATAAGAACGCGGCACCCACACCCGACGATAAAAAAGTTATAACTATTCGGTACCCTTTTAAGAAATTCCTGGATATAAAAGCCTTTGTCAGGGCTTCGCTCCAAGCCCCACCAGGACACCGTCTTAGGCCCTGCTAGGGAGCCAGCCCCCTAGACCCCGATGCGTGGCCGGGTGGTGAATAGTTACCCAAAATCAAGTTGACTCCTTAATAGCCTGGATAATCTCAAAAAATACAATTCCCATCAAGCTTAATCTCGTCCTTGGCAGGGTCATCGCATGTGACATGGGCATACCCAAGGCCATGATCGTTTATAACTATTCAGCACCTTTTCAAGAAAAGCTTGGATATGAAAGCCTTTGTCAGGGTTTCGCCCCGAACCCCACCAGGACTCTGTTCTGGACTTGCCAAGGGGCTGGCTCCCTGGTGGGTCAAAGGCAGCTTCGAGAATTTTTGGTCGTGGAACGGGAAATTATGTTGGCTTATAAATTGCATTTTAATTGAGCGTACCATGAAGGCTGTTTGATGGGTGTGTGAGTCGCGTTTCATGCAGCCTGCGGAGTGAGGGATGCAAGATTTCGGAAGAGGAGTCCGACCATGCGGGAATTCGAGCAAAATCATTTTTCAATCGTCATTGAACTGGTTGTCGGATTGTTGGTGACCACTGTTCTGCTGCTCTTGATCGGCAATGCAGTTATTTGGGGTAACCGATCACCTGCACATCATGAGGTGTCGGCTGCGGTGCGGCAGAGTGAGCCACCGGCCAAGGTGGAGGCCTCTACAAAAGTTGCTGCGGTGGAGGTGGAAAACATGGATGCAGGCAAAAGTGCGAAGGTGGATGGCATCGAATTCATGCCTCCCGTTCCAACGCCACGTCCGCAACTTGTTCTTTCCGTGGGGCAAAATCGTGTCACAAGCAAGGGGGGGGTGATTGTCATTTCCCACCGCAATGGCACTGCCAGGAGTGCCCGCGAAGAACTTTTGGACCAATTGGAGACTCATTTCCGGGATAAAAATTTGGCGTTTGAAGTGGACCGGAGGGCGGGGTCGGTATTTCTCCCGGAGTTGTTTCAATTCTCCATGGGATCCACGTCCATGATCAGCCGGAAGGAAGAGAAAATCAAAAAAGTCCTGGAGGTTTTTTCGGAGGTATTGCCGTGTTATGCCACGGGGAGCCATGCAAAGGCGCATTGTGGCAGCGAGATGAGCCCGGCCAGGATCAAGGGGGTTTTGATCGTGGGCAAGTCCAACCATGAGGGGGATCAGATTCGGCGGGCGACCAACATGTCGTTGGCCTTTGGCCGGGCCTCGACGGCATTTCATGCCATGTTGCGGGCCAATCCCAAGCTTTTCAACCTGTTGGGCAGCGACGGAGATGGCCTGTTCCGCATCGAAGCCATGGGAACCAGGTCGTCGCATGCGGACATGTTGCGCCGGGTGGAGTTCCATTTCATCATGGCCGATTCGGAACCGGAGCAGGTTTCGTTCATGTAAACAGGTGTTGAAAAAGGGTAACTGTTCAGTGTCCTTACAAGAAAAGCCTGGACAGGAAAGCCTTTGTCAGGGCTTCGCCCCGAACTCTACCAGGGCGCTGCCCTGGACTAAGCCAGGGAGCCAGCCCCCTGGACCCCGGTTTGTTGCCGGGTACTGAATGTTCACCACCCTTGCAAGAAAGACTGGGACATGAAAGCCTTTCTTGACAAGGGCGCTGAGTCATGAAATTACCGATCAGGTTTGGTGGCCGCCATCAAAAAACAACCATTATTATCAGGTCTGGGTTCGGTAACCTGGTAACCCTCTTCCCGGAGGGTGATGGGGAGGTTGCGCCGGGGTTCATCGCCGCACAGTCGTATGTGAAGTGTTTGTCCCGGGGAGATGTTTTCCAGCTTCAACTTCACTTTCACAAAAGTCAGAGGACAAACGTCTCCCGTGATGTCGATCGTGGCATCGGCCATGGTGTTTCCCCTATCATCGGAGGTTTGTCGATGGCGGCATCATCGGATGATAGCCTTTTTCAGGAAAGAATAAAAATTCATGGCCATGGTGCATGTACAGAATTGTGTGGTCGGCTTTGGGGGTGGAGTCTTGTTGGATGGTGTGGATCTACCCTTGGAGCGGGGGGATCGGGTCTGCCTTGTGGGACGGAACGGCGCTGGCAAAACCACTTTGATGCGTATCATCAGCGGTGAATTGTTGCCCGATTCCGGCACGGTAGTGCGGCAGCCGGGTTTGCACATCACCCGTTTGCCCCAGGAGGTGCCAGCCCACCTGGCGGGAACGGTGTTTGATGTGGTGGCGGGCGGCCTGGGCGAGGCTGGAGAACGGCTCCAGGCCTTTCACCTTGCCAGCCGCGCTGTGGAACAGCAGATGGATGGGGGCGCCATGGAGCGCCTGGCCGCTTTGCAGGAGGGGTTGGATCATGGCGAGGGTTGGCGATATCACCAACGGGTTGCCATGGCCCTGTCCCGGCTGGACTTGCATGGAGAGGCCGTTTTTGCAACGCTCTCCAGTGGATTGAAGCGTCGTGTTCTGTTGGCGCGGGCCTTGGCTCCAGAGCCGGATCTGCTGCTCCTGGACGAACCAACCAATCACCTGGATCTGCCGGCCATCGAACGACTGGAGGGGGTCTTGGCGGATTTTCGGGGTGGGGTGCTGTTTATCACTCACGACCGGGCCTTGTTGCGGCGTTTGGCCACTCGCATCGTGGAGTTGGATCGTGGCCGACTGTTCTCCTGGCCGGGCAGCTACGATGATTACCTGCGCCGCAAACAGGCCGCCCTGGAAACGGAAACCCGCCAAAGGGAGGAGTTCGACAAAAAATTGGCCCAGGAGGAGCGATGGATTCGGCAAGGGATCCAGGCCAGACGCACCCGCAACCAGGGGCGGGTGGAAAATCTGCTTCGCCTGCGACGGCAGCGACAGGCGAGGGTGGAACGGGTTGGCGAGGCCCGCATGGTGATCCAGGAGGCGCAACGTTCCGGAAAACTGGTCGTGGAGGTTGAGGGGGTCCATTATGGCTATCAGGGTGTGACCTGTATCGAGGATTTTTCTTCGCTCATCCTGCGGGGAGAGAAGGTGGGCATCATCGGTCCCAACGGATGTGGCAAGACTACCTTGCTGCAAATTCTTCTGGGGCATCTCACACCGGAGCGGGGAAGAGTGCGGATGGGAGCGCGGCTGGAAGTGGCCTACTTCGATCAAAACCGGTCACAACTGGACGACCTGGCCAGTGTAGCCGACAACGTGGCGCATGGACGGGAGCGCATCGATACGGCTGAGGGCTCCCGTCATGTCATAGGTTACCTGCAAGATTTTCTCTTCACGCCGGACCGGGCGCGCTCACCGGTAAAAATTCTCTCCGGAGGCGAACGCAACCGTCTGCTTTTGGCGCGTCTTTTTGCTCAACCGGCCAATCTTTTGGTTTTGGACGAACCCACCAACGATCTCGATGCCGAAACCCTGGACCTTCTGGAGGAGCGTCTGCTGGAATTTTCCGGCACGGTTCTTCTGGTCAGCCATGACCGGGCCTTTCTCGACAATGTTGTCACCAGTTTGTTGGTTTTTGAGGAGGGTGGAAAAATACGCGAGTGCGTGGGGGGCTATACGGACTGGCTTCAGCAGCGTCCGGCACCGCCGTCGGTTGTCGCTTCGGTCGCCCCCCTCGCCGTGGACTCATCGGTTGTTGCCGTGCGCCCACGATCAGCACGTAAGCTTGGCTTCAAGGAAATGCGGGAGCTGGAATCCCTGCCAGCCCATATCGAAGCCCTGGAGAACGAACAGGCAACCCTGCACCAAGCCATGTCCGAGCCGGATTTTTTTCGGCGGGAAAAGGATGCACTTCGCAACGCCAAACTTCGGTTGGAGGCTCTGGAGAGCGAATTGGCGACCCTGTATGCCCGCTGGGAGGAGTTGGAAGCAAAAAAATAAGCCTTTTTTGCGCTGTTTGCAAAAAAGGCCCAGGGGGCGGGGCATATTGCAGGTTTTCCAACCTTTCCGACCGGATACACCGTTCAGGATCATCCAGGCTTATTTCTTCTCGGTACGAGGCTCCTCGGGAAGCTTGTGGGCGATGCCGGTGTGGCAGTCGATACAAATTTTACGATCTTTCATGGCGCTGCCGTGTTTTCTTTGCGCCATGCGGTCTTGTTTTTCAGGGTCCATGGAGTTGTAGTCATGGCAATTCAGGCACTCCTGCGCACCCCTGGCGCGCATTTTGGCCCAGACTGCTTGTGCCATTTCCCAACGACCCTTTTCAAATTTTTCCGGGGTATTGTAGGTACCCAGGATGTGGTGGTAGGTATCCTTGGCGGCCATGATCTTGGCACGCATTTTGGCAAACCACCCCCCTACGCTGTCAGCCTGGGGAACATGGCAATCCGAACAACCGACCCGCACCCCGGAGCGGTTCGAGTAATGAACGGTCTTTTTGTACTCTTCGTAGGGCCAGCGCATCTCGTGGCAGGAGATGCAAAACTCCGTTGAACTGGTTACCCCCAACAACCCGTTGAATCCAACCCAACCCACCACCCCGGCGAGAAACCCGCCAAGCAGGAGAATACCCACAGGTACCTGAGAGTTTGGCTTGCGCAACTGTTCCCACAATTTTTTGAGCCAGTTCATCTCCACACCTTGCCTGGAAGTCAAGTCAGTGGGAGTGCGCACGGCTAGCCCGCACGTCGCCGCAGCAACCTACCCACCCACAATTGGACACCCGGTGTGCGGACCGGGAAAATTTCCCGCCATGCCTCCCCGGAAACGAATCTACGGTAGAGATTGCCCGGGATGCAATCCGAAATCTGTGCAAAAAACTGTAAAATGGTGATAAAATGCACCAACATCTGGGACAGAGTGTATCTGTCGGGGAAAGAATGAAACAGGACAGTGTGTGCCAAAACGCGCATGCTGTCGTATAAGAGTATGATTTTGCAAGGGGGGGTGTATTTATGACAAAACCCGTCATCCTGACGGTGGATGATTCGGTCAGCATTCGAAAAATGATCGTCGTCAATCTTGAAAATGCAGGCTATACCGTCATGGAGGCAGGGGACGGCGTTGAGGCGATCGGCAAATTGGCAAAAGTGCAGGTCGACTTGATCATCACCGATCTGAACATGCCCAACATGGATGGATTGAGCCTGCTCGAACATTTGCGGACCGACCCGAAACATCGCTTCACACCTATCCTGCTTCTGACAACCGAAAGTGACTTCAATCTGCGCCAAAAGGGAAAGGGTCTGGGCGCCAACGGTTGGATTGTTAAACCTTTCAAGGATATAGGTCAGCTTTTACGGGCGGTGCATAAATTTTTACCCAAGGGTGCAGATAACCAATCTTGAAAAGTGACTTGCAAACCCGAGTGATCTCCTGCCCCGAGTGTGATTTGACACAGGGAGCGCCCGATTCGGCGCCCTTGTTGCGTGCGTTGCAATGTTGCCGTTGTGGGAAAGTGTTGCAGCGTTTTCATCCACAGGCCTTGGAGAGGATCCTGGCGCTGACGGTAGCCGGTCTGATTCTGCTGATCATGGCCATTTTGTTACCGTTTTTGACCCTGGAACTCAATGGCCAACTCCGTGCCATCACCCTGGGAAGTGGCGTTGGCAGCCTGTTTCGCGAAGGGGCCTGGGTGTTGGCGGCGTTGGTGTTGCTGACCAGCATCGCAGCACCGCTTTTGTACCAACTGGGGTTGTTGTATATACTGGGATCCTTGTGGCGGGGAAGCATTCCTCCCGGTGCCGTGCGAATCTGGCGTTGGATTTTGGCCATGGACCCCTGGAACATGATGGAGGTCTACCTGTTGGGTGTCCTGGTGGCCTACGTCAAATTGGCGCAGATGGCCACGGTGCTACCCGGTTTGGCCCTGTATTGTTTTACGGCAGCCATGCTGGTCATGACCATGACGCGGCTCTATCTGGATCCGCATCTCCTGTGGCGCCAGTTGCCTCCGGATGATCTCCCCTACCAGCCTGCGCAATACTGCCCCTCTTGTGGCCAGGGGCAGGCCATGCGCCGGAAACGTTGCCGGCGCTGCGGCGGGCATCTCGAATGTTGTGAACCGGGAGGCCTGCCACGCGCCTGGGCGTGGGTACTCGCGGCAGCCATCCTGTATATCCCGGCCAATCTTCTGCCCATCATGACCGTCGTTCGTCTGGGACGGGCGCAGTCGGACACCATTCTGAGCGGTGTGGCCCATCTGGCGGGAAGTGGCATGTGGCCCCTGGCCGTGATTGTGTTTGTCGCCAGCATACTCGTACCCATTTTGAAACTTTTCATCCTTGCCGCACTTTTATTCTCCATCCAGCATGGCCAGAGTGGATACCACCATGAGCGCACCCAACTTTACCGTCTGATCAAAGTCATCGGACGCTGGTCCATGATCGACATTTTCATGATCTCCATCCTGGTGGCCATCGTGGACCTGGGTGAGGTGGCCACGATCCATCCCGGTCCGGGCGCCCTTTTCTTCGCCTCGGTGGTGGTGATCACCCTGCTGGCTGTCGAAGAGTTTGATCCGCGCTGGATTTGGAAAACAAAAAGGTGACTATGGAGCCAGGCCCCTGGACCCCGAATTTGTTGCCGGGTGTTGAACAGTTGCGACAAAAAATGCGGGAAACCTTCCAGTACCCATTCAAGAAAAGCTTTGACAATGCCCGAGCATACCATGCCCCCTGAAAATGCACCGGAATCTCCTCCCATTCCCATGGCCGTGGCCGTGACCCGCCCCTCCTTCTCCTATTTTTGGTTCATTCCCTTGATTGCCGCTGCGGTGGCCGTCTGGACCGCCTACAGCATCTGGTCTGGACAGGGGCCCCTGATCACCATCAGTTTCAAAACGGCTGATGGTCTCCAGGAGAGCCGTACCAAGGTCAAGCTCAAGGATGTCGAGGTGGGAACCGTTACCCAAGTGACGCTCTCTCCAGATTTGAGCCAGGTTCTGGTCCAGGTCCGTCTGGCCAAAAGCGCTGCGGAGCACACCAGGACGGGAACCCGTTTCTGGGTGGTGCGACCCCGTTTGACAGCCAGTGGGTTGACCGGGTTGAATACACTGGTTTCCGGATCCTTCATCGAGATGGATCCCGGTCCCGGGAAACCGCATCTGGATTATGTCGGCCTGGAGGCACCCCCTGTCGTGCGCCAAGGGACTCCAGGCCGCCGCTTTTTGTTGCGCTCGGATCGCCTGGGCTCCCTGGCGGTGGGTTCGCCCGTCAACCATCGCGGCATCCCCGTGGGTGAGGTGCAGGGATACGACCTCGCCGATGATGGCCAGGGGGTGAACATCCATGTGTTCATCAAGGCTCCCTACCACGACCTGGTGCGCACGGATACCCGGTTTTGGAACTCCAGTGGCGTCCAGGCTACGGTCGATGCCGATGGACTGCGTCTCAAGGCCTCCTCTCTGCAAGCTCTTCTTGTGGGGGGCATCACCCTTGCCACGTTGTCGGAAAAGGGTCGCACCCCTCCTGCTCCCGAAGGCACGCACTTTCACCTGTTTGATGATTTCGACAGCACCGGCGAAGTCGCCTACACCCGACAGGTCAATTATATTCTCTACTTCGATGGCTCGGTGCGGGGCCTCAAGGTGGGTGCTCCGGTCGAGTTTCGCGGCATCAAGGTGGGCTCGGTCATCGATGTCCATCTGACCTATGACCCCAAGGATGCCACCATGCGTATTCCGGTCCTGATCCGCCTGGAACCGGAGAGGATTGTCGGCATGGAGGTGGCTTCCATCACCCCGAAGGAGATCATCGGTCCCCTGGTCCAGAAAGGTTTGCGGGCCCGCCTGGAAACCAGCAACCTTTTAACTGGTCAGCGTTTGGTCGCCTTTGATTATTATCCCGATTCACCCATACGGATGGTGCATGCCACGAACGATTATACGGAGTTGCCAACCATTCCCGGCAGTCTGGAGGAGATCGCCCAATCCACGACCCACCTTTTGGCCCGTTTGCAACAGATGCCCCTGGAGGAGATCAGTCAGGAGCTTTTGCAAACCGTCGCAGGGACCAATCGGCTCGTCAACGGTCCGGAGATCACCACTTCCGTGGAGTCCCTGCACGACGCCCTGCTGGCCATCGAACGTTTGACGACCGACCTGGCCAAACGCACCGGACCTTTGGTGGATGCAACCCGGACCACCATGGACCAGGCCAACCACACCCTGGCCGCGACCGGTAAACTCCTGGCCCCCGATGCCCCGCTCCATTACTCTCTCATCGATGCGTTGCAGGAGGTGGCGGCGGCGGCCAGGGCTTTGCGAACCCTGACATCGCTTTTGTCGCAAAATCCACAGTCCCTGCTTTTTGGGCGGCACAGGGAGGAGAAGCGTTGAAAAAAATTGCATCTGTGACCCCGATTCGTTGCCGGGTGGTGAATAGTTACAAAAAATTATCAGGCTTTTCTTTTTTGGCCTTGTTTGTCGTGTCGGCCTGCACGTCACTTCCGGGAGGAAGTGGCGGCCAGGCGGCGCTGCGTCACTACCTGCTGACCCCTTCCGTTGCAGAGGGATCGCACGTCGATGCTATACCGGCGCCCGGATATGCCCTGGAGCTTTTGCAGGTCGCGTTGCCACCTTATTTGAATCGTTCCCAGATTGTCACCCGGCTTGGACCCAATGAACTTCACATTTCCGAAGCTCACCAATGGGGAGACACCCTGGCCGAGAACATCACGCGAACCACGGCGATCAACCTGTCTCGTCTTTTGGGCCATGATCGGGTTTTTCCCCAATCGCCGCGCCTTTTGCTCCCAGCCAACCTGCGTCTTGCCACAGAGATCAACCGCTTTGAGCAGGATGCAGATGGGCATGTGGTTTTGGATCTTGTCTGGCGTTTGTTTGTTGTCGGTGAAGCCGTTCCGGCGCTGGAACGCCGCGCCAGTTGGACCAGCGAACCAGTGGCCGCAACGGATTATGCCCTCGTCGTGGCCGCCATGAGCCGCCTGCTGGGTGATTTCAGCGCCAGCGTGGCCCAGGAGGTTACCAAACTCCGTCGCCCCTGACGAACGCCTTCCCTTTCACCTGACGCGAGAGGTTCGCATGGGATTGATTCGACTGTTCCTGATTGGATTGCTGATTTATGTCGCCTACCTCTGGTTGCGGAGCCAATGGCGGAAAATACCGTCATCGAAGGAGGATCCAACCTTGATCATGCCGCAACCCCTCGCGGCTTGCGAGCGGTGCGGCACTCAGGTTCCTCTGGATGCCGCCGTGCGGGATCAGGATCGAATTTATTGCAGCCAAGCCTGCCGGCATGAGTTTTCAGGCTGAGGGGAACAAGAAAAGCTTGGACATGAAAGCCTTTGTCAGGGCTTCGCCCCGAACCCCACCAGGACTCTGTCCTGGACCTGCCAGGGAGAGCCCCCTGGACCCCGATGCGTGGCCGGGTGGTGAGTCGTTACAACGTTTTTTGGGTGGGTGCGGAGCAGAGGCCTTATTCAATCCCGTAGAGCTCCAATTTTCGATACAGATTGCTGCGGCTGATTCCCAGGCGTTTGGCGGCGGCGGTCTTTTTCCAGTGTTCAGCCTCCAGGGCCTGAAGGATACGGCTTTTTTCGTCGGGATCGTGGTCAGGGGAAGGGGATGCGGGCTGGACTGCCTGGGGGTGGGCGGGTTCGCCAGCCTGGGGCTGGGAATGCATCACGCTGACTGCCTGGGGCGTTTCAGTTGCCAGGCTCCGTGCTGCCATGGCGGGAGCTGCCGTTTTTGGCTGCTCCTTCTGGTACTCCTTGGGCAGATGCTGCATCTTGATTTTGTTTTGGTGACAGAAGGCATAGGCATGCTCGACGACATTTTCCAACTCCCGAATGTTGCCGGGCCAGGCGTAGCGCTGGAACAGATCCATGACAGCATCCTCCAGACCGTGGATCTGTTTGTTGTATTTGGCATTGAACTTTTGCAGAAAATGCTTGGCCAGGAGGGGGATGTCATCCAACCGTTCCCGCAAAGGGGGGAGGTGGATTTCGACCACCTTGAGGCGAAAATAGAGATCCTCGCGGAACGCTCCCTCCTGGATGCGGAGTTGCAGATCACGGTTGGTGGCAGCGACGATGCGGACGTTCACCTTGATGGTTCGTGACTCACCCACGGGCTCAAACTCCCGCTCCTGGATGATGCGCAACAGGCGCGTCTGCATGGAGTGGGGAATATCCCCGATCTCATCCAAAAAGATGGTGCCTTTGTCGGCCATTTGAAAACGGCCCATGCGGTTTTTGATGGCTCCGGTGAATGCCCCCTTGACGTGACCGAACAGCTCATCTTCCAACAGGGATTCAGGGAGTCCCGAGCAATTGACCTTGACCAGGGGTCCGCGGCTGCGCTGACTTTCATAATGGAGCGCTTCGGCGATCAACTCCTTGCCGGTGCCGGATTCACCCGTGATCAGAATGGTGGTATCCATCCCGGCCACCTCTTCGATAAGGCTGTAAATTTCCTCCATGCGCGTGCTTTGGCCAATGAGACGGTGAAACCGGGAACGCGGGCTGCGCCGCAGCAAGGGTATGCCCATTTTCCGGGTGTGATCGTGAACCACAAAGACGATCCCGTCGAAACGCCCGGCATTGCCCAAGATGGGAATGGCGGAGACCTGCATGGAGAGGGATTGCTCGGGATCGTGCAGGCAGGAACGCTCCTCCTTGCGCACAGCCTGCCTTTCCTTGGCGACGCGCTGGAAAATATCGACCAGGTCAGACCCGCAAGGGGTCAGATCGGCGATGGAGACAGGCCGTCCCGTTTCGGTTGGGAAGCCGCACAACCGGTGCGCCGTTTCGTTGGCGCCGAGGACGGTCATGTTTTCGTCGACAAGAATGACGATCTCTTCAACACAATCCAGGACGGCATCGAGCTGTTGACGCAAAAGATGCCGACGTCCGGATACAGCCCGAAATCCGAGGGCCTGGTGGATTGATTTCAACAATCGGGTCGAGGTGACGGGATCGATCAGGTGATCGAAGACCAGCATGGTGATGCCGTCGGAAGCGACTTTGCCTCCGACCAGAAGCAGGGGTGCGCCCAGGCTCAACTTTTGAATTTGTCCCAACCACTCTGGATCCGGGCCATGTGCCGGAACACCGATGAGGATAATGTCAAAAACTCCATCGGAGAGGGCCTCTTCGGTAGGATCCCGTCCTCGGACAGTTTTGACCAAAAAATTGCCTCCAGACAACCAAGCCTCGACGGGAACAGGCAGGTTGGCCTCTTCACGCACGATCAGGATGCGGGGCCTGTGAGGCATCTACTCCTCCTCCTTTCCAACGAGCCATGGGACAAAGTTGTCGCAAAGAGGTATCTGTTCAGTACCCACCCAAAAAACGGTTGCAAGACACGAAGAGAGATTTCGACCATCCATGTGGCACAGGTGGACTTTGGGACAAAATGTCCTGGACGTTTTGTCCCATCGTACCCTGGTAGACGGGCAAATCATGCCGTTCAGGTTGATCCCGATCGATGGCAGAGATGGACTCCAACGGGATGTAAATATAATTTTATGTTAAAGATCAATATGTTAAAATTTTATTTCCGATTATCTGCAACATTGGCGTTAACCATGCATATATAATAGCAAAGTAGAAGATTCTAATCTTCTGATCCAGACCCCGGAGGATGCCACATGCGTGGCGTAGAGGGAACTGTTTTTGCTTTGGGGCGTGGATGCAGGTGTGGACGTGGGTCATACAAGCGCCATCCGGTCGGATGGTTGGAGTTTTGAAGTGCGAATCGGTATGCAGTCTCTTGAGGATGAAGGAAAGAGCCATGAACGCCAAAGGAATGAAATTCACCGTCGCATTGCTGGCCCTGGCCGGGATGGCCGCGTTGTCGCAATGGGGAACGTCCCGCGCCGATAAAACCCCGGAGCGTCTCTCCATGGCTGCCAAGGAGGGTCGGTTGCAACAGGTTGACCAGTTGCTGGCCCAGGGTGCGGATGAGAATGCGCGTGGTTATCTGGGGCGTAATCCGTTGATGTTGGCTGCGGAGAACGGTCATGTCGACGTGGTGCGTCACCTGCTGGCCAAGGGGGCGGATGCCAATGTTCGGGATGCCTGGGATTTCACCCCCTTGATGCTGGCGTCACAGTGGGGATCCAGGGAGATTGTCGAGGCGTTGCTTGCGGCTGGCGCGGATCCGACCGTACACACCCGCGGTGGATTGGACGCCGTCATGCTGGCTGCCCGCTACCAGTATCCTGAGCTGGTTGGATTGCTGCTTGGCCATGGTGCTCCCGTGGATCGGGCGGACGCCCATGCCAGGACGGCCCTGATGCTGGCTTCTGAACGCGGCTTCGAGGATGTTGTCAAGGTGTTGCTGGCCCATGGCGCCGACCCCAACCGGCAGGGGAAAGAGGGATATACACCCCTCATGCTCGCTGCTGTGGGGGGACATGAAGGGACCGTTCAGGCGTTGCTGAGTGCCAAGGCGGATTTGAGCCCGCAGCATGCATGTGGTTGCACAGCGCTTCTCCTGGCTGCGGAAAAGGGGTACACTGGGATCGTGGAGGCTATTCTGGGCAGCGGCGCCAATGTCAACGCTGCCAATGAAGAGGGGACCACAGCCTTGATGTTTGCTGCCCGGCATGATCACCTGGACACGGTGCGCGCCTTGATGGCCCATGGTGCCAACCCGGGACAGACCGACAAGGAGGGCAAGAAAGCGGTTGATTATACTTCAAGTCGGGATCGGAACTCCGCGCTGCGGCGTTTGATCGCTGCGGATGCCGGCCAGGCGTAGGATGAGGGGCAACCCCTTGCGTATCAGGGGATGAGGGGTTGCCCAAAGCAGCAATGTGCGGGAGAGACGCGGGGGAGAGCCGACTCATGATACCAGCCCCAAAAAGGGGAATCGCCACGGCGGTTCTCCTTTTCGTCGTTTCGATGGTTGTGTTTCCGTGGGATCCTGCTGCTGGTAACACCGATACAGCGGGTATCGCCAGCGTTGCGGGCATTGCCGGGGGAGGTGTTTCGGTTATCCCTGGAACCGCCGGTGCAGGCGGAGCTGCGGGCGGCACTGGTACCAGGGGTGTAGCCGTGTCTGGTGTGGCCAGGAGCGCCAATAAGGGTTTCGATGCCCTTTGCGAGCGGTGCCATGGCATGCGCACCATGGCTTACCACGATCAACGCACGGGCCGCATGGTCAGCCTGTTTGTGGATCGGCAAAAGCTGGCCCAATCGAGCCACAAACAGCAAGCGTGTCTGGATTGTCACGGGAGCGGTTTCAAAGTGTTTCCCCATGATGCCGCGACGCGCCTTGAGACGCGCCATTGTGTCGATTGTCACATGGAGGGGGGGCGTTTTCAGCGTAACAAGTTTGAACATATCGAGCGCGATTTTTTGCAGAGCGTCCATTTCCAGGCCATGCCGGACCGGTTTGACTGTTTTTCCTGTCATGATCCCCATGCGTTCCAGACCCTGCGCAACCAGGGGGAGATTGGCGCCCTGATCCAGCGTGACAACCAGATTTGTCTGGGGTGCCACAGCACGCCAGCCGGAACGACTCCCTTGAGCAAACGGCGCTTCACCAGCCTGGAGACGACGCACAACTGGTTGCCCCAGGTGGCGCTGCATTGGCGTTCGGTGCGGTGCCTGGAGTGCCATACGCCCGCCCTGGGAGGCAATCACGTCATTCTGAAGGCGAGTTATGCCGAGCGTAATTGCGTGAGTTGCCATACGCGAGATTCCATGCTTTTGACCAAACTCTACAAGTTCCGTGCGCAGGAGGATCGTCAAAAGGCAGGGTTTATCAACAGCGTGGTTCTCAACGATGCCTACATCGTCGGTGCGACCCGCAATCACTGGCTGGATCGCGCCAGTGTGGCTCTGGTCGGTTTCACCCTCCTGGGGGTTGTTTTGCACGGATTGGGTCGTTGGATCACTGCCCGGAGGCAAAAACGTGAATAGGACAGTCGAACTTTACCCCGTATGGCTGCGTGTCTGGCATGGGTTCAACGCCGTCAACTTTCTGCTCCTGCTTCTCTCGGGCGTGGTGCTGCACTTCCCTGAGGTGATGCTGAATGTGCTTTCCTTTTCCGTTGCCCGAATTCTGCACAACACATGTGGTGTTTTGATGGCCCTGGGGTATGTGTTTTATCTGTCCGCCTCCTACGTCTCCCGCAATTGGCGGCACTACGTACCGGAACGTCAGGGATTCGTGCCGCGCATGATGACCCAGATCCGCTTCTACGCCGTGGGAATTTTTCAAAAAGGGGAGCAGCCGTTTCCTGCCACGGCCCGGGCCAAATTCAATCCTTTGCAACAGGTGACCTATCTGGGGGTCATGTTCGGCCTGGTTCCGGTGCTGGTTGTGACCGGCGTCCTGTTTCTTTTTCCGGAGTATGCCCCTGACCAGATCCTGGATCGGGGTGGTATTTGGCCCCTGGCGCTTCTGCACCAGATTGTCGCTACCTTCCTTACCGCTTTCCTGGTAGGACACATCTACTTGGCCACTGCCGGGAAAACGGTGACCGAAGAGTTTCGCAAAATGGCATTCGGTGAAAAAGTTCGCGACGATGTTTGAGAGAAAAGAGGTGACTGCCTGGGATCCAGCCCCCTGGAACCCGATTTGTCACCGGGTGCTGAATGGTTACGAAGAGAGTGTGTATGCAGCGATCCAACCGGGAGGCTGACACCATGAAACGAAGAACGCCTGACACAAACAAAATGGATCATCCCCAGTGCGGCATGGGACGGGTGGCCTTTTTCGGTCTGATCGTGATCGGACTCCTGCTGATCGGAACCGGCAAGAAATGGCTCTATCCCTTCTTTTTCGAGAAGTATACGGGCGTTGTCAACCGGCCACTCACCTACGACTCTTCCAAGCCGGTGAGCGATGCAGAATTTGAGACGATTGCCCAGGAGCTCACGGAGAAATATCGCGCCCGCAAGGCCGAACGGGTGGTCGAGAAGGAGACCAATGCGTTTGCCCGGCGTGTCAAGGCCAACATGCTGATGCAAACCCGCTCTTTTTTACACGAAACGCCCTTTCCCCACATCCGCTATTTCCGGGAGGCCGGAATTCGGCAGTATGATGGTCCCAGCACCTGTCTGCGTTGCCATCCCACCATCAACGTCACCGAGCCGGGCGGCAAGGTGACCAGTGTGGATACCTTGAACGATGTGGTGGAGAGCGTCCATTACATGTTTCAGCGGTCAGCTCCTGGTTTCAGCACGTATGGGTATGATGGCCGTCAGGTCAATGCTCCGGGTACGCGCCCCATCCCCGTAGGCAAGATTGATCGGGCGTGTGGTGTGCCGGGCTCCTTCTCCTGGACCGGATGGGCCGAGTTGGCCGATTCGCTTCCCAATCAGCCGGAACCGGGCAAGTCCATAGCTCCGGCATCCGGGCCGGCTGCTGCCAGAGGCGATGGAGCTGTTGCTACGACCGTGGCCTCTGCCGCGACCTCCGACCGTGCGGCTGCGGGCGCCACTGCGAGCCATCTCCCGGTCATGCCCCCGCACGGGGCGGCCATGGATGATGCCGTCAAACATGCCATGACGGCCAAGAGTGATGCGCTCCCGACTTCCGGCCATGAGCAAAAGGGGGGGGCTGTGCCCCGGAGCGAAGGGTGTGGACAGTGCCATATCGGCGGTGGATACCACCCGGCCACGGAAAAGATGATGCCCGTCGGTGACGTTCCCGAGGTGGTGAAGCAGGGTATCGACTGCCTGATCTGCCATGCCCAGGCCTACGACATGAACTACCGCTATGTCATTCAAGATGCCGGCGGCAACCGTTGGAACCAGGACCGGACGTTGAAGGCTGCCCTGACGGTTGGCCTACCCACCAAAGACAACTGCATGTTTTGTCACCAACACAACATGGGGGGCGATCTGGAGGCCGATCTGGCCAGCAATGCCGCTCCCCGAAATCTGGGGTATAAAAATCAGCGTCTGCTCCATCCAGGAGCCAAGCGGGCCAACTCCATCACACCTGACAACGATATCCATGCCGAAGCCGGGTTGATCTGCACCGACTGTCATGTACCACAAGGTCACAAGATTCCCCGGGGAACCAAGGGGGTCGATCTGGTGGCCACGGATCTCCCTGGCAAAGAGGTGACCTGCGAGGGGTGCCACACCAGCGCTTCCCACCTCAAATCTCCCTACCGTGCCATCCTGAATGGTCATCTTGACCGCGTCTCCTGTGAAGCCTGCCACATCCATAACCTGGGTGCCGACAGCGTCATGCTGCGCGACTGGATTCATCCGGTCTGGAACGAGGAGGAGGGGATCTATATCTATCGGGATGTTCTCCGCTCCGGCGACCCAGGCAAGGGCCTGCTGTTCCTGTGGTTCAATGGCAACGGAACCTTCCTGGCCAATGCCTTGGGCGACAACCCCCTGGGAGGTGACGGCTACAATCCTCTCATGAACCAGATGGCCCGCATCGATGATCCGCAGCTCATCGAGCAGGTGCGCCAGGCTGCCCTGGAGATCAAGAAAAAATATCCCAACCTGGACGTGGAACGTTATGTCCGCGAGGTGACCCAGCCGCTCACGGCGCTCTCCCCCGAGATGTTGGCCAAGCGGCAACAGATGATTCAGGAGAATATCCGACCCATCATGCGGCAGGGGCATAGCCGGATCTATCCCTTCAAGGTCTTCAATGCGATCATGTACGAGGACATGTCCAATCAGGGACCGTTCGGGGCCATGATCCTTCCCTTTGACTATCCGACCTACTATGAGAAGGGGGATCCCCTGGCTTCCATGGTCGAAGCCATCAAGAGTCCCATCGTGCGGCGCATGTACCAGGAGCCCTTCAAGCTTTACATGATGAACTCCTTCATGAACTATTTCGGTGTTGAAAAGTGGTCCGGAATCTACCCCATGACCGAAGATGGCAAGCTCCGCAATGTCGAATCCCACTGGATGCGGCAGATGGGCACCCTGATGATCAACCACGGCATCAAACGGGAAGGCCGGGGATGCCGCGAGTGTCATGATCCGAATGGCATCATCAACTTCAAGGCATTGGGTTATCCGGAAGACCGGATTCGGGATCTGACCCATCTGCCCGAACTGGAGAAGATTTCCTATACGCCAACACCGGTAACCAAGGTTTCCGCGTCGCCTTCGGTGCAGGGTGCCGCTCCTTTGCCGGGTACGCACCTCTCACCACCGGCGTCGTTGCCCTCTTCCGGCGCCCTGCGGCCACAACCCATGCCGCCCATGGGTTATCCGCACCGGATGTATTGAGACCGGGGAGGGGAGGCTGCTCCGGACCCTGCCGGGAAGAGGGGTCGGGTTTTGACATGAAAGACATTGTTGGGGCTTTGCCCCGAACTCACCGGTTTGACATGAAAGACTTTGTCGGGGCTTTGCCCCGAACCCCACCAGGAGGAAGGGCGCAGCCCTTCCTC
>JADGBZ010000063.1 GCA_015231175.1 Magnetococcales bacterium
GGGAATCATCCTTGACCTCCCAGTGAAGGTGAATTGCTGCCGAACATGCTACCTTCATTCACCGCTTCAGGCCACGCCCCCGGAATCCATATTGAGCCGCCAATTTTTCCCCCTTTTTCCGGGGAAATGTGAACGGGAGGCCGGTTCTGCGTTGCAATCGGGAGGGGTCTCATGTAGCTTCACCCGGCGCTGACAAAGTGGCTGTGGGGCATGCAGACAGTTGCCTTTCCACTGAATCTACAAGGAGGTTTCATCGTGCTGGCTGCAACCCGGGGCTCGGGTGCGCGAAACATGGTTGAGGTCACCATCATCCTGCCGACCTTCAACGAGGTTCTCAACGTCCGGCCCTTGATCGAGGAGCTGGAGGTTGCGGTTGCTGGTTGGAGTTTCGAGATCTTGGTGGTGGATGACGACTCCCCTGATGGCACCTCCCGCGAAGTGGAGAAACTTACCGAGAAATTTGCCAATCTTCGCCTGATCGTGCGTCGCTCCGACCACGGGTTGGTCCCCTCCCTCAGGGATGGCATACGCGCAGCCCGGGGGAATATCGTGGTATGGATGGATGCGGATCAATCCATGCGCCCGGCGGAAGTGCCCCAGCTGCTTGATGCCATCCGCCATGGCCACGACCTGGCTTTCGGTTCCCGGTATGTGCTTGGTGGCAGCATGAAAGGGGGCGGTGAGCAGGTGGGCTGGAGAGGAGTTGTACAGACCCTGAGAAACATTCAAAGGTCGCAGGATTCATTCTGGTCGGTATTTGTTTCGCTCGTTGGCAACATGGTGGTCCGATTTGCCCTGGACAGACGTTTTTATGATTATACGAGTGGATTTTATGCGGTGCGCAAGGAAGTTTTTAATACAATACATTTAGAGGGGCGTTATCTTGACTATTGCATATCTCTTTTATACAAGACGTCGGTTCATGGTTTTCGCATAGCGGAGTTGCCTTCCATCGTCCTGGTTCGTCAACTTGGCGAGTCAAAGACATCGTCGGGCTTGTTTGATTTGTTTCCATTGATTTTTCAGTGTTTCAAGATGGTGCGCAGTCTGAGGCGTTACGGAAGGGCTGTATCGTATGACAAATAAAGACAGGTTGGTTCGGCATGACAGGATACGTTGCAGACTGTGTGGTTACAACAATCTGACCATGTTCCTCGATCTGGGTTACACGGCCCTGGCGGATCGGTTTATGACGTTGGATCAGTTGCGTGAACCTGAGGTGACCTATCCACTGCGGGTTTTGCGTTGCAACGAATGCAACTTTGTGCAGCTTGACCATATTGTAGATCCGAAAATTCTTTATCAGGAAGAGTATCCCTATGAGTCATCCACGACTCGTACAGGCCGTTCGCACTTCGATGCGTTTGCAGACTCTGTTATCAAGGAGTTTGGCATAGCTCCTGGTGGGTTGGTCATCGATATTGGCAGCAATGTTGGTGTTTTGCTGACGGCATTCAAAAAGCGTGGCATGCAGGTTTTGGGGATTGATCCGGCGGGCAACATTGCCCAGATTGCGGAGAAAAATGGCATTCCGACCCTGGTGGATTTTTTCAACATGCCGTTGGCCCAGCATATTGTGGCCGGGCATGGTCGAGCCAAGATTGCCACGGCGAGCAATGTTTTTGCGCACATCGATGATCTGACGGCCCTCATGCGGGCCATCAAGCTGCTGTTGGATGACGATGGCATCTTTATCGTGGAGGCCCCCTACCTGGATCATCTCATCCAGGCCCTGGAGTACGATACCATCTATCATGAGCATCTCTCTTATCTCTCCGTAACGCCGCTTGTCCGTTTTTTTCAGCGTATGGATATGGAGCTTTTTGATGTCCAGCAAGTGGATATTCATGGGGGCTCCATACGGTTTTTTGTCGGACATCCTGGACGTCATGTTCCTACTCGGGCCGTGCATGATACGTTGGCCAGGGAGAGGGATTCCGGACTCCACACTTTGGCCAGGCTGAACGATTTTGCCGGTCGGGTCAAAGACCACCGCGACAAGCTGCGTCATTTGATTCATGCACTGCGCCGGCAGGGCAAGAGAATCGCGGGCGTCAGCGCCCCTGCCAAAGGGATGACCCTGCTCAATTATTGCAAGATCGGCAGTGAGAGTCTGGAATTTTTGACCGAGAAAACCCCCCTGAAAATCGGTCGTTTTGCCCCCGGCAATCACCTTCCGGTTCTGCCTGACGAGGCGCTTGTCAGTGAAGGTATTGATTATGCCTTGCTCCTTGCCTGGAACTTCAAGGCGGAGATCATGGAAAACCTGATGACATTCCGGGAGAATGGTGGTAAGTTCATCGTTCCCATTCCTGAACCCCTGATTGTCTAGAGGTCGCCGCGAGGGCTCTGAGATCGGGGATTTTGCGCGAGAGTCATCCATGCAACTGACTGAAACAAAGCCCCAGTTTGTCGATGCACGCGGGGAGATCAAGGATATCCTGTTCAAGGAGCCCATCGATGCTGTGACGGTTATCGTCTCCAAGAAGGGGGTGGTGCGCGGGCATCACTACCACAAGGAGACCACGCAGTGGATCTATCTGCACTCGGGAAGGCTGAACTCCCTGACCCAAAACCCCGGAGAGGGGGTTGTGGCTCGGGTTTTGCGGCCCGGCGACCTGATTTGCAGCCCGCCGCATGAGCGCCACGCCATCGAAGCCTTGGAAGATTCGGTCTTTTATGTCTTCACCCGTGGACCACGGGGGGGGGAGAGTTACGAGACGGATACGTTTCGTCTGGATACGCCGCTGGTGGCTCCGGTAGCGGCGCGCTAGAGATTGTTGCGAGGATACCCTGCGTGTCTACCGGATTTATTCCTGTCAACACCCCCCTTTTGGATGGCAGCGAGCGCCGCTACCTCAACGAGTGCATCGACTCGGGCTGGATATCGTCGGAGGGGCCTTTCGTCCGGCGCTTCGAGGAGGCCTTTGCGGCGGTCTCCGGCAGGCGCCACGGTGTTGCCGTATCCAACGGCAGCGATGCCCTTGAGCTGTCCGTCGTCGCCTTGGGCATCGGTCCTGGTGACGAAGTCATCATGCCTGCATTCACCATCATCTCCTGTGCCCAGGCTGTGGTCCGGGCCGGGGCGACGCCGGTGCTTGTGGAGAGTGACCCTGTCACCTGGAACATGCGTGTGGACCAGATCGCGGCCAAGATCACGCCGCGCACACGCGCCATCATGCCCGTACATATTTTTGGCCTGCCAGTCGATATGGACCCCATCTTGGCGCTTGCTGAAAAACACGGGCTTTTCATCATCGAAGACAATGCGGAGTGTATCGGCCAGCACTACAAGGGGCGCCCTTGTGGCAGTTTTGGCCAGATCAGCGCCTTCAGCTTCTATGCCAACAAACATGTCTCGACCGGCGAAGGGGGCATGGTGCTGGTGGATGATCCGGCCTTGGCCGACCGGTGCCGGAATCTGAGAAATCTCAGTTTTGAGGAACCGCGTTTTGTCCATCATCGCCTGGGTTGGAACATGCGTATCACCAATCTTCAGGCTGCTGTAGGTTTGGCCCAGGTGGAGCGTCTCGACCACTTCATCCAGAAGAAACGCCAGATGGGGAGTCGTTACACCGAGGGACTGCGTGACCTATCCGGGGTGCGCCTCCCCCTGGAGCAGACCGATTATGCCCGGAATGTCTATTGGGTATATGGCATTGTTTTGGAGAAGGAGATGCCGTTCGATGCCCGGGAGGCCATCGCCCGGTTGCACCAGCGGGGCATCGGCGCCCGGCCCTTTTTCTGGCCCATGCATGAACAACCTGTCTTCCAGGCCATGGGTCTTTTCCAGGGCGAGTCGTATCCCGTGGCGGAGGAGCTGGCACGACGGGGCTTTTATCCGCCCAGTGGTTTAGGGTTGACGCCCGTTGAGCAGGAGCGGGTGATAGATGAGTTGCGGGATGTGTTGGTCGCGCATTCGTGACTGGCATCCAGACAGGCATGCTGTTGGTAAAGGACGGGCAGGTCAATTATTGATGCGATGTTGGCCTTTGCTTGTACCTTGGACTTATCCATAAGCAAGATGTGTTTGACTGTACGTTTTTGGTTTGCGGGCGGAGATGGTGTGCTATGGAACAGGGGGATTCACCCACGTCTGCGAGGGTGTCCATCCGGGGGATGGAGTTGGTATCCATCATCGTTCTGCTGGTTTTCTGTGTCTTGTACCAGATTCTGGTATACAACAAGGTTGTTATTTATTATCCCGAGCTTGGTTTTACGCCTGATCCTGGCAACATGGT
Source organism: Magnetococcales bacterium (assembly GCA_015231175.1). NCBI lineage: Bacteria > Pseudomonadati > Pseudomonadota > Magnetococcia > Magnetococcales > Magnetococcales bacterium. The sequence continues at coordinate 4,242 of JADGBZ010000063.1, forward strand.
TAAATCGTTGAACCTTTACAAGTACGGCGTGATAGGGTTGGGAGACGATCCATCCCATATCGTTCCGGATACGATGCGTCCGCCTCTGTTTCCCGTTGTGGCTGCCGCTGTGTTTTGGGTGTTTGGCCCAAAGATGCAATGGATTCTGATTATCAATAATATTTTTTTCTTTGCGTCTGTGTTTTTGACTTTTCTTCTTGGCAGGCGCATACATCCTTGGGGTGGAATATTCGCCGCCCTTTTTATTGTTGCGGATCCCATTTATCTGCAATGCATCAATGCAGTCGAAACAGATGCCCTTTTTCACTTATTGATAACATGGCTGCTCTTGCATGTGGTTTGGATGTTGCAAAGCGGTATAACATCCGCTCGGGTCATTGTGACCGCCATCCTGATTGCTCTGGAAGAGTTGACTCGTCCCATAGGCATGTACGTGTGGGTGGCCGTTTGCGCCATCATCCTGATTCATCTTTGGGGGCGGGTAAAGTGGACGAGAGTGGGAAAGTGGATCGCCATCGTTCTGGTCATTCACTTTGCCACGATCGGACTGTGGACGGCACGAAATGTTATGGTAGGTGGTTTACCACTTTTTGCCGGCGTGGGCATCTATAATTTTTGGAACGATCATTTTCCCCGTGTTGAAGCTGCCAGGCTGTCCATTCCTTTGTATGAGGCTGAAAAAAAAATCCATGCCCGATTTGGGCCAGGACTGGAAAAATTGCATGATCGGAAAGAAAAAGAAAGCTATATGCTGGATGCATGTCTGACAATGCTGAAAGAGACGTTTCCGTGGTCTTTTTATATTATAGCCAGGGGCAGCATGGAGATGTTTCTTGGGTATCCTATTGATTTCAACGCTGTATTTTATAATAAAGAAAGCGTCAAATATATTGTAACGTATTTATTGCAGGAATCGTACTATGCAGCTTCGTGGAATGATCGAATGAAACTGTTGAAGTATTTGTCAGACGGTGGTTTTTTTATGGTTATTTTGTTTGGCGTTATCTCAAAGATTTTTAATGCCATATTGTTGATTTTTGGTGTGGCAGGTGCGATAAGAATGATTTTTTGGGATGATCGTGTCAAACGCGATGTGGGTCTTTTCTTGATCATGTTTGTCGGTATCATGACTTTGATTGCGTCAACAGGCGCCATTGCCAGATTTCGCATCCCCATCATGCCAGCCATCAATGTGTTGGCAATTTATGGGATTTTGTCATGGTGGGAGCGAAAGAGATCAGCAGGAGTGGCTGCGCCCCCTATTCAGGTTGAATTCCGTGCGGGTTCGTCACCATGACCGGGAGACGTCCAAGGGGGTTGATTTTTTTGTCTCCTCGTGGTGTGTTGCCTGCAAGATCTGAGAAATGGCGCCAGGATAAGTCATAAATGGCCCATGAATTTATCAATCTTATCGTTATAATAGCTGGCATTGCTGTAGTTCTTTTTTTTGCAAAGGCTAAAAATTTGGAGTATGGCCTGTTTTTTGTCCATTTGGCTCTCGTTTTTATAGCCAATGGATGGTTGATGCATCCGGGATATATGGTCGATCAAATCCGGTATCTGTTTGTAACTCAAAATATAATCAATCATGTGAAACTTGCCGATTACAATCTGGATGATTCAACCATATGGTTTACTTCTCACTTTTTTGCTTATTTTCCTTTGCCTTATATCGAATCCTGCTTCTCGCTCGGAATGATTAATGTTTTTGTTTTTTCCTTGATCTATTTTTTCTTAAAAATAAATAAAATTTTGCTCCACAAAAGTCTGTGGTTCTTTTTGCTGTATCCCAGCATGATGTTCTACACTTCTCTGGCTTTGCGGGAAACGTTGATTTTATTGTTTATGTTTTTAGGGGCCTTTTTTGTCATTCAAAAGCGTCCTGTGACAGCCGTTTTATTTTCCCTGCCGCTCTATCTGATTAAGTTTCAAAACTTGCTCATTTTTTTAGTCGCCCTGGCTTTACAAACTTTACTATCAAGGGGTGTCCATTTATATAAAAAAATAGCTATTCTGGCATTTTCATGTTTGATGGTGTATCGTCACAAAGATTGGTTGACGATAGGTGGTATTAATCATATCATAAGGGAAATGAATATTGCTGCAACAGATCATCCATTGCAGGTTGCATCCCATGGGGCTGTCTTGCAGACATCCCTCACCAACTTTTTCAGCTTTCTCTTGGAGCCTTTTTTGTGGAATGCGGCAAATTCTTTTCAGTTCGCGCAATCCATTGAAAACATGATAGTTTTTAGTCTTATTGTCGCGGTCGTTGCAAAATTGTTCAAGAGAATACCGACAGAGCAGAGCCTCATTTTCTTGACAGTATACTTCACGATTGCAGTCTTGGTTCATGCCCCTTTTGTAACAAATTATGGCACAATCGCTCGCTATCGGTTTCCCTTTATCGCTATTTTCTTGACCTATATGTACCATTTTGAGGATAAAAATGGTGAGCATGAAGCAACGTCGTAATCATTCAGGGGCATGATCATCGTTTTGACCATCCGTGCGGGGCGCGGCTGTTGTTTTGTCGGCTGATCGTGGGTATCAAGTTTGAGGTTATCGTTCGGAGACCCACGGACCGTACCATTCGGCACCCTTCCCAAAACAGCCTGGAACAGCCAGGGTATGAAGGCGTTTGTCGGGCATTCGTCCCGAATCCCACCAACGCGCCGCCCTGGAACCGCCCGAGAGCCGGTCCCTTGACCCCGGTTTGTTGCCGGGTGTTGAATGCTCGCCGGTTTCGGGGCTTCGCTTCAAACTTTGCCGGAAGGAAGGGCACTGCCCTTCCTCCTGGACCTTCATCCCAGTTTTTCAATCGTTTCCCGCAGGGAGAGTGGCGTGTTTTTTCGGAAAACCAACAAATCGATCTTGAAACATGTTGCGCCCCAGGCTCCGGCACGTTTCTCCTTCATTGTGACGGGTTGGGGCGAGAAACCATCCTTGCTGCGCAAGGCGTTGAATTCGGTGGCCGATCAACTCGGGACCGAAGGAGAGTTGATCGTTGTCATCAATCAGTACGAGGATGATCCCGGCCACACCGAAAAACTGGTGACGGTGGTGGAGAACACGGTAGGAGTGACCCGCTGGTGCCGCATTTCACAAAACTCCGGCGTGGCGCGGGCCTGGAATGTGGGGTATCAGTTGTCGGAGGGGGATCTTTTTTTCATCATGAATGGCGATTGCGTGCTCAAAAAGGGGGCCGTGACTGCGTTGCTCAAGGGTTTTGCCTCTCCCAAGGTGGGCATTGTCGGGGTGGGTGGTATTCGCGATGGGCGCAAAGTGGACACCCCTGGACCTTGTCAGGGCGTGCATGGTTTTCTTTTCGGGGTGCGCAGGAAAACCCACCAGAAGATCGGCGAGTTCGATATCGTTTTCTCTCCCCTGGCGGATGAAGTCGAGTATTGTGTCCGCGCCAGCAAGGCGGGATGGGAGATCTACATTGCCGATGGCGTGGGATTCAACCACACCTGTACCATCTCCGAACAGACGGATCGGGATATCCGTCATTTTGGCCGCCTTCTGGATCGGGCGATCCTGGATCGGGCCAATCTGGCTTATAAAATTTCGCTTCCCTGGATGGAGGGGAGGGCCAGTCTCAAAATACAGGAGTAACCGTGCACCACCCGGCCCCGCATCGGGGTCCAGGGGGCTGGCCCCCTGGCAGGGCCTGAGACGGTGTCCTGGTGGGGTTCGGGGCGAAGCCCTGACAAAGGCGTCACGATTCACCATCCGGTCACGTATCGGGGTCCAGGGGGCTGGCTCCCTGGCAGGGCCTGAGACAGTGTCCTGGTGGGGTTCGGGGCGAAGCCCTGACAAAGGCTTTCATATCCAGGTTTTGCTTGCGTCCTTGTTGTTCAGGCCAGCGTGATCAGGATTACGCCGGCAAGCATGATGGCCGCTCCCGTCAACCGTTCCGTCATTCCAGGTTCCCGGAGGATGAGGCCACCCCACAAGACGCCGAGCACAATATTGGTCCGTTTGACGGCGATGACATAGGGAACCAGGGTGACTGCCGTGGCGGTCATCTGGCAAATGAGTGAAAAAGAGTTCAGCGTGCCGAGAAGGGCCAGGATTTTATAGTTGCGCGGAATATCTCTCAGACGGGGCAGGGCAAAGAAGAGGGCTGCGGGGGCAGTGAAGAGGGCCATCAGGGTGTAAACAGCAATGGAGTAGAAGAGAGGCGATGCCCGGGTAAGGGCCATTTTGTCCAGATTGGCGCCGATACTCCACAGGATGGCCACCATGAGCATGAGACGGGGGCCCGGTGTGTGAAGCATGGCCCGGAATGGGGCCCATGCACCCGCGGCGCGTGACCGCAAATTGAGGACATAGGAACCCACGACGATCAGCACGATGCCGGCCATACCCGTTCTGGAGGAGGTTTCACCGATCATCAGGGGGGAGGTGAGCAGCAAAAGCAGGGGTGAGAAGGCCAGCATCGGGATGGTCAGGGAGAGGTCGGAACGGCGCAGGGCGTGAATGTAGAGAAACATGGCCACGGTATTGAGGAGAGCGCCACCGATCACCGTTGGCCAGAAGCCGTCCCGCAGGGGAGGAATGGCGCCGGGAATGAGCAGAAGAGGCAGCAGAGTGGGCAGGGAAAACAAGTACATGCCCCAGACGGTCAGCCAGGGATCGATGCGCTGATGGGTTTGTTTGCCCAGGATATCCTTGGCGGCCTCCGCCACGGCGGTCAGAATGGCCAGGAAAAACCAGGACATGGGTGTCAAACGAGAATGCGGCGGCGGATCAGGAGCACCGCCAGCGCGTAGGAGAGTGTTGTGATCAAAAGGAGAATCGCCAGGTGAGTCAGGGCATGCTCCGGAATTTGATCGAGGGTGAGGGGACGGATGAGGGCGATCACATGGGTCAGAGGGAGGAGATCGACCCAGGGTTGAAAGCTGGCGGGCAGAGTGGAAATAGGAAAAAAGATGCCGCAAAACAGAAACATGGGTGTTGTGACCAAGGTGACGTAGTAGAGAAAGAAGTCATAACTGGGTGAGAGGGCGGTGGTCACCATGCCCATGGCGGCGAAAAGCATGCCGGAGCCAAAAGCCAGAGGAAGGATCAAAAGAGCGGCATGGATGGGGATGCCGGTCAAGATCATGCCGACCAGCAGGATGGAGAGGCTGGCGATAAAGGCTTTGGAGGCGGCCCAGAGGATTTCACCAGTCACGATGTCGGCCACGCTCAAGGGGGTGGTCAGCATGGCCTCGAAGGTGTTTTGCCTGGTCATGCGGGTGAAAGCGCCGTAGAGGGCCTCAAAGGTAGCGGTATTCATGCTGCTGGTGGCGATCAGTCCGGCGGTGACATAGAGCAGGTAGGAGGCCCCGTCGATCTCACCGATGAAGCGTCCCAAACCGAAGCCCATGGCCACGAGGGTCAGCAGAGGCTCTCCCAGGTTGCCTACGAGGGAAGCGATCGCTGTTTTGCGCCAAACCAGAAAGTGCCGTCGCCAAACTTGCAGACAACCCCGGCTGGGCAGCAACGTGGTCCATGGCTGGGAAGGTGTCTTCATTCGCGAAGATCGTGGCCGGTCAGTTTCAGGAATAGATCCTCCAGGTTGGCCGGTCGGGCCAAAAAGGTGAGGTCCGGGAGGGTGCGCAAGGTTGCCAGCAGCTCGGTCGTGTCGTGAGCGTAGCAATAAAGAAGGTCACCGACAATCTCCTGGCGTCCAGAATGGTTTTGGAGGCGAGTCGGGTCGAGGCGTCCGCCGCAGCTGCGGATTTCCACCACCTCGGGTTCCACATGTCGGGCAATCAACTCCCGGGGGGAACCCAGATCGAGAATGTGTCCCCGGTTCATCACCAGGAGGCGATCACACAGGTGGGCCGCCTCCTCCATGTAATGGGTGGTCAACAAGAGGGTGACCCCCTTCTCCTTCAGGGTGCGCAGGCGCTGCCAAATGAGATGACGGGCCTGGGGATCCAATCCCGTTGTGGGTTCATCCAGAATGACCAGTTTGGGTTCTGCCACCAGGCTGCGGGCCAGGACAAGACGCCGTTTCATGCCGCCGGAAAGGGTGCGCACCGGCTGATGACGGCGATCAGTCAGCAGAGCGAACGCCAGAAGTTCTTCAAGGCGGGACCGGATCACCTTGTCGCCCAGGCCAAAGTAATGGCCATAAACGAGAATATTTTCCTGGACGGAGAGATCGTCGTCCAGATTATTCTCCTGGGAGATCACCCCCAAATGTTGAGAGACGCTCCGTTGGTCCGGGTGCATGGGGAGGCCCAATATTTCCAGCACCCCCCCATCCAGGGGGGTCAGGCCGATCAGCATGCGCAGGGTGGTGGTCTTGCCGGCGCCGTTGGGGCCCAGAATGCCGAAACACTCCCCGGAGCGGACCTGGAAAGAGATGTGGTCCACCACGGGTATGCCACCGTAATTTTTGCATAAATTTTGGACTGTGATAATATGTTCCACGGTTCCTGGTGTCCGTTGCCGGGGAAAAATGTTGGCAATCTGTAACTGAAAAGCTTGGATATGAAAGCCTTTGTCAGGGCTTCGCCCCGAACCCCACCAGGACGCAGTCCAAGGCCCTGCCAGGGAGCCAGCTCCCTGGTCCAGGGCAGTCGCATTTGCAATAGCGTGCCGCCGATTCCTGTTTTTGCAAACTTGCGATACGTCCGCCTTCTGGCGCAAAAAGACGCGCCAAAAGGCGGACAAAAGCCCGCCTTTTGGGCCTTTTTTGCCAACGGCGCAAAAATGGCTTGGGAGAAGGGGGGCGCACAACAACAAAACGGGGCGCTGCCCCGGACCCCGCAAGGGCGCTGCCCTTGACCCGTATGATGGGGGTGTTTTACGCAGGCCTCTCCTTGGCCAACATGCTGACCATGGCGATAAAACGCGGATCATCGGTCAAAAGTTCCAACTCCACGGGCAGCTTGCGTTGCCAGTTGGGGTGCTCCGTGACCGTGCCGGGCATGTTGACCTGCTGACGCTGGCCCATGACATCCTCCAACTGCACCATGAGGAGTTTACCGGGTGTCCGGGCCATGAATTTATAAACGGCCCGGGTAAGCTCGGGTGACCAGGGGGGCAGGCTGCCATCGGGAGGCGGGGCGGGGAACTCCAACTTGTGTTTGGCCATAGCCTGGAGAAGTCGTTGGCGATCCACCGTCCGCTCGGCCCGGACCCGGTCGGCCAGGGCCTGGGTGGGGAATATCTCGAGACGCTGCTTTTCGTCCAGATCGATTCCTTCCCAGAATCCGGCGAAAGTGGGGAGGTCGTGGGTGGTGACCGCCACCAGGGAGAGATCGTTGTACCCTGCGGGATCCAGGAAATCACCCTGACCGTCGCGTTCAAAGTAGAAGAGCCGGTAGGCCAGGATGCCAGCTTCGCCCAGGCGCTCCCGGAAGCCATCCGGGACGGTCCCCAGGGCTTCGCCGATGACCAGGCACTGGTTGCGTTGGCTCTCCAGGTTGACAATGCCCAGAAGATCCTCGAAAGGATAACGGACATAGCCCCCTTCGGACGCGGTTCCGCCTTCCGGAACCCAAAACAGCCGGGTCAGGCTCATGACATGATCGAGCCGCACGGCGCCTGCCTTTTGCATGGTCGCCCGCAGGGTGGTGGCAAAGGTTTGGTAGCCCTCGATACGGGCCATGCGGGGGTTGTAGGGGGGAAGTCCCCAATCTTGCCCCTTGGGGTTGAATTCGTCAGGCGGCGCACCGATGCGGGCGGAGCCGAGAAATTTATCCTGGTTGGCCCAAAATTCGGCGCCATTGACCTCGACACCCAGGGCGATGTCGGCATACAACCCGACTGCCATGCCGCGCACCCTGGCTTGGCTGTTGACCGCACCCAGTTGATCATGGGCGATCCAGTAGAGATATTGGTAATACTCCACCGACTCCATGTTTTTGGCCGCAAACTGATTGACCTCCGGTGAATCGGGCCGCCGGTAGGGAATGGGCCATTGGGTCCAGGTGTGAACGCCATGCTCCCCTTTGGAAAAATGGTCGTCCAGGACGTTGAACAAGGCCAGATGGCGCAAGGCATCTCCCTGCTCGGCCTGAAAGCGGCGGAATGTCTTGCCGCGTTCGCTTACGGTATCCAGGCCCTTTTCCAGACAATGTTTCCGGAAGACGGCATACAACTCCCCGAGCACCTCCCATTTGATTTTGGCTACACCGACGTAATCCACCACCTCGGTTTTCCGCAACCGGGCGAGTTCTGCCTGCATGGAGGCATTTTCAAGCTTTTTACGGAGATCCGGGGCGTGTTGCAGTTCCGGGACGGCCTCAGGGTCGATGTAGATGGGATTGAGGAAGGAGCGGCTGTTGGGGGAGTAGGGACTGTAACGCTCGGGGTGGTTGGGAAAGAGGGCGTGCAGCGGATTGAGGCCGATGACACCGCCCCCTTTGTTGGCGGTGGTCTCCACCAGGTTGCGCAAGTCCGTAAAATCGCCGATTCCCCAGTTGCGCCGGGAGCGCAAGGCAAAGAGTTGCGGACTGAAGCCCCAGGTACGACGACGGGCATCACCATGCAACGATTCGGGCAGGTAACACCGTTGCGGAGCGATGATGACGGCCATTGTGGCCATGGTGTTGACGAGGCCGCCACCCTGCATCTCCAGCCGGTGATAACCCAGGGGGAGGGGCAGGGCAGCGGGCAGGGTCAGGCGGCGTTGTTGCAAAGCGATGCCCTCAAGCGTCTGCTCTGCCACCACAGGGAGATCACGCGGAAACACGCGGCCTGTATGCAAATGACCTGTCTCTTCCACGAGAACCCATTCGACATGTTGTTCAACCCTGTCGGTCCGTACCACCATGGTGACATCAACAGGTTTGCCGACACCATGCACCACCACGACGGGTTGCAGACCCCGGCGCCAGGGCTCTTCGGCCAGTTGTCGGCGGCTGGCCACGATCTGTTCTCGATTGTCGGCTGGCAACCCCATGGCCCGCAGGAAGGAGCGCACCGTTTGGAAAGGTACAGCGCGCCATTCGCCGAATACGGTCCAATACCCGGGTTCCAACCCGGCCTCCTCGGCAAGTTTGTTGAGTTGTTCCAGATCATCGGCCTCTTGCGAGCGAAGGTTTGAAATGGCGGCAGGGGCGACAGATGCGCTGCCTGGGCGCTCGACACGTTCCAGGACGACTAAGGTGCGGGAGTTCAGGAGATAATCGCTGCGGGCCTCATACAGTTGACCGGTGGTGGGTCCGCCACCCACGCTGGTGTCGATCTGAACCAGCCACACCTCGTTGGAACGGGTGTCGGGAAGCGTCCAGGTGACCTCGGCGCCATCGGCATTGACGATGACCAGGAAGGTATCATCGGACTGGGATTCACCGCAGGGGGAGCGGTCGCAATCACCGGCTACACCATTCAGAAGCATGCCCAGGGTTTTGTTGGCGTGGTTGTCCCAGTTGACACGCTCCATCTCCTGGCCGTCGGGGCGCAACCAGACAACATCGCGAATGTCGGTTCCGGGTATGTTGCCGCCGTTCAGATAACGATTGCGCCGAAACACATTGTGTCGTTTGCGCAAGGCGATGACGCGCCGCACAAACGCTTCCAGTTCGCGATCTTCCGGGGTGATGCCGTCCCAGTCGATCCAACTGATCTCGTTATCCTGACAATAGGCGTTGTTGTTGCATTTTTGGGAACGGCCAAACTCGTCGCCGGCCACCATCATGGGCGTTCCCTGGGAGAGAAACAGGGTGGCCATGAAGTTGCGCATCTGGCGCAGGCGCAGCTGGCGGATGGCCGGGTCTTTGCTCGGTCCCTCTTCGCCATGATTCCAACTGAAATTGCTGTTGGTGCCGTCGTTGTTCCCCTCCATGTTTTCCAGGTTGTTTTTCTGGTTGCAGGAGACCAAGTCGCGCAAGGTAAAGCCGTCGTGGGCGGTGATGAAGTTGAGACTGGCCCAGGGACGCCGCCCGTCGTGTCGGAAAGAGTCGCTCGATCCGGTCACGCGGGAGGCGAAATCTCCCACCATGCCGCCGTCACCTTTCCAGAAGCGGCGCACGCCATCCCGGAAGCGGTCATTCCATTCCGACCAGCCCGAAGGAAAGTTGCCGACCTGATATCCATCCTGGCCCAGATCCCAGGACTCGGCGATCAGTTTGACTTTGGCGAGGGTGGGATCCTGGGTGATGGCATGGAAAAAGCCGGAGTTGGTGTCGAAACGGCCATCCTTGCGCCGCGCCAGGGTGGGGGCGAGGTCGAAACGGAATCCATCCACCCGCATCTCCTCGACCCAGTAGCGTAGCGAATCCATGGTCATACGCAACACCTGGGGGTGGGAGAGGTTCAGGGTATTGCCGCAACCGCTGTAGTTTTGGTAATAGCGCCGGTTGGTGGGTTCCAGGCGGTAGTAGGTGGCGTTGTCGATGCCGCGAAAGCTGAGGGTGGGCCCCATCTGATTGCCTTCGGCAGTGTGGTTGTAGACCACGTCCAGGATCACCTCGATCCCGGCATCGTGGAGCACCCGTACCATGGTTTTGAACTCTTCCACCTCCAGGCCCGGCGAGGCAAAGCGCGGGTGGGGGGCAAAGTAGCATATGGGACTGTAACCCCAGTAGTTGGTCAGCTTTTTTTTGACCAGGTGCCATTCATCGAAAAAGGCCTGGACGGGCAGGAGTTCGACGGCGGTCACGCCCAGATTGCGCAGGTGCCGCACTACCGGGGGAATGGTCAATCCGGAGAAGGTGCCCCGCATGCGTTCGGGGACTTCCTTGTGCCGCTTGGTCATGCCACGGACGTGCAGCTCATACACGATCGTGTCCAGCCAGTGGGTGTGAGGGCGGGTGATCTCGCCCCAGGAGAAGGCGGTGTCGATCACCCGGCATTTGGGCACGAAGGCGGCGCTGTCCCGGTCATCGAAGGAGAGATCCTCCTCGGGGGAGCCGTGGCGAAACCCGAACAGGGTTTCGTGCCAGCGGGTGGTGCCTTGGAGGGACTTGGCATAGGGATCCAGCAGCAGTTTGTGGTGGTTGAAGCGGTGTCCACTCTCGGGGGCATAGGGTCCGTAGACACGGTAGCCGTAGAGCTGCCCGGGGCGTGCATCCGGCAGGTAGCAGTGCCAGGCCTGGTCGGTATAATCGGTCAGAAGGATGCGTTCTGTCTCCCGCATCCCGCTGGCATCGAACAGGCAGAGTTCCACCTTTTCGGCGTGGATGGAGAACAGGGAGAAATTGACTCCCTTGCCGTCCCAGGTCGCTCCCAACGGGTATGGTTGACCCGGCCAGACTCGTAACTTCCATTGGCTCACGTTCGTCTCTCCCCCCAAAGGGAACGGCAGAGGTCCGTCCCCAGGAAGTTTGTGGTCACAAATAATTACAAAGCAGGTTTCACGATGTTGTTGCGCTGCGTACCTCGGGGCGCAGGATCAGGGTGGCCAGGGGCGGCAGCCGCAGGGAGACGGACCAGCCCCGGCCATGCCAGGGATCGGGCGTGGCCTGTACCCAGCCATCGTTGCCTACGCCGCTGCCGCAGTAGTCTACGGCATCGGTGTTGACCAGTTCCCGGAACCACCCTTCGACGGGAACCCCGATCCGGTAACGCTCCCGCACCACGGGTGTAAAATTGCACACCGTCACGACGATATCGTCCGGCCTCACCCCCCGGCGCAGGAAGGAGATGACGCTTTGATCGATGTCGTGGCACTCGATCCATTCAAAACCACCCGGCTCGCCATCGCGCAGGTACAAAGGCGGGCTGACCTTGTACAGGCGGTTCAGATCGCACACCATTTTTTGCACCCCTGCGTGGAACGGGTCGGTCAGCAGATGCCAATCCAGGCTGACATCGTGGTTCCACTCTCGTTCCTGGGCGATTTCACCCCCCATGAACAGGTGTTTCTTGCCGGGGTAGCACCACATGAAGGCAAGGTAGCAGCGAAGATTGGCAAATTTTTGCCACCTGTCCCCGGACATTTTGCCCAACAGGGATCCCTTGCCGTGGACCACTTCGTCATGGGACAGCGACAGAACAAAATTTTCGCTGAAAGCATAAATCAAGCCAAAGGTCAGGCACTCGTGGTGGTAACGGCGGTAGAGGGAGTCCTTGGACATGTAGAACAGGGTGTCGTGCATCCACCCCATGTTCCACTTGAACCCGAAGCCCAACCCACCTTGGTAGACCGGATGGGAGACCATAGGATAGGTCGTGGACTCTTCGGCGATGGTGATGGCGCCGTGGCCTTTTTCGTATACCAAAATGTTCAGCCGACGCAAAAAGTCGATGGCCTCCAGATTTTCGTTGCCGCCATGCTTGTTGGGGATCCACTCTCCTGGGCGGCGGCTGTAATCAAGGTAGAGCATGGAAGCCACGGCATCCACCCGCAAGCCATCGACATGGAAGCGGTTGACCCAATAGAGGGCGTTGGCGATCAAAAAATTGGTGACTTCCCGCCGGCCATAGTTGTAGATCAGGGTGTTCCAATCCTGGTGCCACCCCTGGCGCGGGTCCATGTGTTCGTAGAGGCAGGTGCCGTCAAAGTTGCCAAGCCCGTTGGGATCGGTAGGAAAATGGCCTGGAACCCAATCCATAAGAATGCCGATGCCCTCTTGATGGCAGCGGTCGATCAGGTAGCGAAAATCTTCCGGGGTGCCGAAGCGGCTGGTGGGGGCGTATAAGCCAATGGTTTGGTACCCCCAGGAGCCATCGAAGGGGTGCTCGCCGATGGGGAGCAATTCGATGTGGGTGAATCCCATTTTTTTGACATAGGGAATCAGATCGTCGGCAAACTCCCGGTAGGTCAGATAGCGGAAACCCTCCTCGGGTTTGCGCTTCCAGGAGCCCAGATGAACCTCGTAGATCGACATCGGGACGTTGTGGAGGGCTGCCCGCCCGGCCATCCAGGCATCGTCGTGCCAGACGTAGCGGTCTTCGGGGCAGACGATGGATGCGGTGCCCGGTAATTGTTCCATGGCAAAGGCCATGGGGTCGCTTTTCAGGGGGAGCAACTCGCCCTGGCCGCCGACGATTTCATATTTATAGAACTCTCCGGCGACCAGACCGGGGATGAACAACTCCCAGACGCCACATTCGCTGCGGTACCGCATGACATGGCGGCGGCCATCCCACTGGTTGAAGGAGCCGACTACGCTGACTCGCTGCGCCCCGGGAGCCCAGACCGCAAACGTGACCCCGGAGACCCCTTCCAGCACCCGTGGATGCGCCCCCAGCACATCGTACAATGCCAGGTGGGAACCTTCCCCGATCAGATGGACATCCATGTCGCCCAGGACGTGGGGGTAGCGGTAGGGGTCATCCACATCGATGGTCTCCTGAGGGTGTTGGACCCGCAACCGATAGGGAAACCACTCGTCACTCTCCACGGGTCCGGAAAAAAAACCGGCCTCATGGCGCTTGACCAGGGATCCACACACCTTGCGCGTTCGCCAGTCGAACACGGTGACCGTCAGGGCGCCCGGCTGGAAAGTGCTGACCCACCATGTTCCGGTTTGCACCTGGTGCAAGCCAAGGATGGCGAAGGGATCGTTGCAACGACCTGTCACGACGGCTTCGATCTGTGCGTCAGTCTGAATCATTGTTTGGCTTTGTATAATCCTATTTGGAGGATTGACAGGCCGCCTCCATCCACCTTGATTGGGAGGGTACCGGGGAGCGCGTTCGAGATGCCGTGATCGTCTCGACGGACACCTGAACTCGGCAGGATTCATGAATTATCGCCAGATTTCAAGGCTTCTTGTGCACTCTTTGCCTGCCGTTCGGAATAAAAACGGCAGATTGGCCTGCAACTTCTTTCGTTGGCTGTCAAGGCGAAAAAAAGTCTCACGTTGGTCTTACCGACTGTCGTATCCTGTGCTATCATCCGAGCAGCTTGGGGGCCGTGTCGAACGGTCCGCGTCAACGCATGCCTTTCGGAGAATCCGAATACACTTCACGAAAGATGAGGATTTCAATGGGAAAGCGCAAGGAAATCGAAACGACCCTCCCTACAGCCCTGAGGAAAACCCTGGCTTTGATCCTGGCTGGTGGCCGGGGGACCAGGCTCAAGGATCTCACCAACGCCGAAGCCAAGCCCGCTGTCCCTTTTGCCGGCAAGTTCCGTCTGATTGATTTTCCTCTTTCCAATTGCGTCAATTCCGGTTTGCGGCGTGTGGGTGTGATGACCCAGTATCGGGCGCACACCCTGATCCAGCACGTTCAAATGGGCTGGGGTTTTCTGCGTGCCGAGTTCAACGAGTTCATCCAGGTTTGGCCCGCCCAGCAGCAGGCCGACAGCGAATCCTGGTACATGGGAACCGCGGACGCTGTTTACCAGAATCTGGATCTGATCGAGTCCAACGATCCAGACTACATCCTGATATTGGGTGGTGACCACATCTACAAGCAGGATTACAGCAAGATGCTTCTGGATCATCTCCAGAAGGGGGCGGATGTCACTGTCGCCTGTGTCGAGGTTCCTCTGGAACAGGCCAAGGCGTTTGGCGTCATGGGGGTGGACAGCGAAGATTTCATGGTCACCTTCGTCGAAAAACCCGAGAACCCGGCCCCTATTCCCGATATGCCCGGGTATGCTCTGGCCAGCATGGGGATCTACATCTTCTCGGCGCCGGCGTTGATCGCCGAGTTGCGCCTGGATGCCGCAAAACGCGATTCCAACCACGACTTCGGCAAGGATATCATCCCCAGCATGGTCAGCAAGGGGTGCAAGGTGTTGGGTCATCGCTTCAGCTACAGTTGTGTCCGGGAGTTGGAGAAGGAGCCCTACTGGCGGGATGTCGGCACCCTGGATGCCTACTGGGAGGCCAACATGGACCTCACCACGGTGACGCCGGATCTCAACCTCTACGACAGCAGATGGCCCATCTGGACTTATCAGGTGCAGCGCCCAGCCGCCAAATTTGTCTTCGACAGCGAGGAGCGCCGTGGCCAGGCCCTTGACAGTCTGGTCTCTGCCGGTTGCATTATTTCCGGTTCGACGGTTCGCCGCTCCCTGCTCTTCAGCCATGTGCGTGTCAACTCCTACGGCGTTGTCGAGGACTCGATCATTTTGCCGGGAACCGACATTGGTCGTTATTGTCGCCTCAGAAAGGTGATCGTCGCCCAGGATTGCCGGGTGCCCGATGGGCTCGTGGTCGGAGAGGATGCCGATCAGGACACGCGCCGCTTTTATCGGACCGACAGTGGCATCACCCTTATCACCCAGGAGGCCATCGACCGGTTGAAACCCATTGCCGTGCTGCCTCCTTCCCCGGGTGCGTAGGCGCCACAGGAGGCTGTGACAAAAAAAGGCGGTGTGGTCCTGTTGGGGTCACCCGCTTTTTTTGTATCTGTTCCAGCATGATGCAAAAAAAACGGTCACAATTCACCACCCGGCAACGCAATGTCGGGTATACCAAGTTATTTTCGCATCCCCTGATGGTGCAGGATCTGGTGGTGGGTTTATCCAGGAAGGTTGGGTTGCGGGACTGGATTTTTCTTCCCTGGAGAAGGTGAATCCGGTTTACGTGACCGACGACTTTCGCAAGCGGATGGATGATCTTGCGCATGCGTTATCTGCTGGTGGATGAGAACCGTTACCAGGAAGGGGATCTGAAGCCGATACAGAATGTGGTGGCGGCTTTGTTTCGTCTGGAGAAGAGCCGTCGTCTCGCAGATGTGCGGCAGGTGATCCAGGAAATGGATGCGTGGCTGCAAGGTGTGAAACAAAAGGAGCTGCGCCGGACGTTTGCCAACTGGTTGACGCGCATTCTGCTGCCAAGATTGACCAAGAAGGGCGCAACTGCGTTAGAGTCCATACCGGAAATGAACGAATTTGAGGGGTGTACATACCATGCTCGCAGAAACCGCAGAGGGATGGACCAGAGAGTGGATGCAGGAGGGGCTTCAGGAAGGTCTCTTGAAAGGCAGTCAGGATGACCGTCAGGAGGGCCGTCAGGAGGAGGTTGCCACCATGTTGTTGCGGATGCTGCGCCGCAAGTTTGGCCCGGTTCCCGAGTCGATCCTGGCCAAAGTGGCTGCGGCTGATTTTGAACTGATTGAAAAATGGTGGGAGAATTTGGTGTTTGCCAGCTCTGTGGATGATGTTTTTTTGTGACTGAATGCGTCTTGTCCGGGTTCCAATGGATCCCGCACGTGGCATCGTGGCCGGAGAACGCTGGGAGTGCGCCCTGCATCCGGATACCCAAGCGCCCTGCCGCCGTGTTGCCAAATTGGCCGAGATTCCCCGCGAAGCCAAGCCTTTGATCAAGCACCTGATCGAACAGCGCCTCCTGGCCACCGACCTGGACCAGGAGAGCAGTGAGGTCACCATCGAACCGGCCCACGAGGCCTTGTTGCGACAGTGGGGGCTGCTGCAAAGGTGGCTCGAAGAGGATTTTGCCGCTCTCACCACCCTGGAGGGGGCGCAGCGGAGTACACGAGACAGGAAGGCCAACGCAAGAGACCACACCTGGCGCAACCACCGGCGGGACAAAGAACTGGCCGAGGCACGCAAGCTGGTGGAGGCGCAAAAACGGGAAGCCGAAGCACAAAAAAAGATGACGCAACGCACCCGGGTGGGATTGGCGATCGCCACAGGCCTGATGATTGTGGCGGGGGTCGGAGCATGGTTCGGGTTTTCCGGGCAACGGGTGGCTGAGCGCGAATGCGCTGTGGCCGTTACTGCCTGCAGCTAGGCTGAGGATTTGATCAACTACATGCTCTTTGATCTGCGAGACAAGCTGGAACCCATAGGAAAATTGGACCTGCTGGACATGGTGGCACGCAAGGCCCTGGATTATTTCAAGCAGTTCTCTCACGCAAAAGACATCTCCCCCAATCAGTAACGTAACCAATCGGTTGGATTAAATAACCTCTCCTTTGGTCGTCCACTTCCGGAAGAAACCCCTTGCTCTGTAAATACCTTCACCTCAAATCGCGGTTTCAGGTATGCTTTTCCGCAGGAGTGGTTATCTACGCACGGGAGCAACCGCATGTCTGACATCGTGACCTTGGATGATGTCTGGAAAGTGATCCACGAAACTGCCAAACAGATGCAGGAAACGGATCGGAAAATGCAGGAAACGGATCGGAAAATGCAGGAAACGGATCGGAGGATGCAGGAAACAGATCGGAGGATGCAGGAAACAGACCGGAAAATGCAGGAAACCAGCCGGGTCGTGAAAGACCTGGCCAAGCAGGTGGGCAACCTGACAAGCCGGTGGGGGGAGATGTCTTTTGCGTGAGAGAACTGCTT
>JADGBZ010000064.1 GCA_015231175.1 Magnetococcales bacterium
GGGGTTCGGGGCGAAGCCCTGACAAAGGCTTTCATTTCCAAGCTTTTCTTGAAGGGGTGAGTCGTTGCCTTTTCCCAACCCATCAAAAGGGCAACAACTTCCGCAAAGGCGTTCCCAGTTGCTTCTCAAGCTTGTCGAGATTCTCCTGGACTTTTGGATCCTGCAACTTTTTTTCCAATTTGTTGCTGATTTTTTCCATGGCCCTGGTTTGCAGGGCCGATTCCAGCAGTCCGGGCAGGTTGACCTGGAGGGCGGGATGGCGGAGCGCTCCGGTAAAACGGACAGGAACTTCCAAACCCTGTAGATCTTTGGCGGTATGGTCCACACCCTCCAGGACGGGGAGAATTTTTGCTTTGATCTCGTAGCTGGTCTGTTGGTGGACCAGGTCGAATTGACCTGCCCCCTGTACGCTCAGCAGACCGGAGAGGGCTTTCAGATCCCGATTGTCCACCACGCCATCATGTATGGTTGCGGAGGCGGTCATTTCCGAGAAGGGTGTTTTGCCTCGATCGGGCTGCAAGGCCTCCACAGGACGGCGTTTCAGGGTGGCGTAGGCGGTCAGGATACGGTTTTCCAGATCGACCCCCTCCAGGGCGCCATCGTGTACGACCAGTTGCAGGTTGCCTTGCAATGTCTTGCGCCAGGCATCCCCCGGAAGAACCCGGGCCTCAAGGTTGGATTGGAGATCGGCCCGTCCACTGACCGGCTGCGGTGTTCCGCTGGCCTGCAACAACAGGCCCATATCAATGTTTTTAAACGTCATTTTCCATATTTTTAACAAGGGGTTGCGATCATGCATGTCCAGTTGGGCACGGGTTTCCATGCTTCCGCCATACAACTCTGCCCGCAGGGGTTCGACCTTGATCAGACTTTGACCTGTCACAAGATTCATATCGACCTTGTTCAGGGTCACCCCGTGTATTTTGAGCTGATCGGCCAGCAGCCTGCCTTGTGAATTGCCTTTGGCCACAAAGGATGGCGCCCCGGATTGGGCGCCCCTGTCCGCGCTGCCAGCCTGCTCGGAGTCATACTCATCAAGATCCTCGGTTTGGCCGTCAGGGTGGAAGCCTGTTTCCCCGCCGGGTTGCTCCTCTTCCTCGGCTTCGAGCATGGGCCGTGTTTTGCTTCCGGCATCCGAGATCGTCCCGGGCTCTGTCTGCATAGGATTGTTTTCCAACTTGTCTTCTTGTGCTTGACCAGGCAAATACCGATCTCCATCCAACCGGTCCATCTGAAGGTTGAAGCGGATGGCAGGATGTCGAAAATGTTCGATCTGGAGCGAACCGGTCAGGTGGGTATCATCCAGGCGCCCCTTGATGTCGGTCATGGATACACGATTGGAACCGGCTTCGAGTGTGGTCTCCAGGGCAGCAGTCGTCATGGCCTTGGGATCCCGGAATGACAGGGAGGCGCGGTCCAAGCGTTTCAACAACGCCCGGGGGGAAAATTCGGCCAGGGTTAAAGTGGATTTGAACGCCGGGTTGTGCAAAATGTCCCGGCCATCGAGGATTCCATGCACATGGAGCTGATCGAGAAGCGTCAAACGCAAAGCGGTCATGCGCAAGGTTTCTGCCGCCCAATCGACCGCCATGTCGCCGGAGAGGCGCAGATTCAGGCCGGCTGGCGGAGCCTCCCCCCCCTGGGCGTCCATATTCAGGTCGACCTTGCTGATTTGCATGGTTTTTCGTTGCAGATCGGCCTGCAACTCGGCGAAAAAGATGGCCTGTATGTTCTCGGCCAGCGGCAGGTCACCACCAAAAAAGGAGAGGTTGATACGGGTGTTTTTGGTGTGGATGGTGGCATCCTTGTCGTTCCAGACGATGTCACCTGACAGAATCGCCGAGCCGGCCAACTCCGGGACGGCAAGGCTCCACTCCGTGCTGATGTGGGTCTTCATGGATTGACCGGGACGCAGGGGACCGCATTTCAGGTTGAACTCTTCCAGAGCCAGGCTGTTGCCCGAAACATCATCCTGGTAACGCAGGGCCCCGCTGATCATTTCCATGCCGTCCACCGAAAAGGCGGAGATGGCCAGCAGGCCGGCGCCATCCTCGTAAGATGGGAGAGGCTGACCGACCGGGGCCAAGGGGGGAGTCCCCAAGTCGGAGGTCGGCTGAGCATGGTTTGACAAGGGGGAGGGGTGCTTGCCTGAGGCCTGACCGTTCAACGTCTCCAGCATACTGGACCAGTTGCCACGTCCGGTCCGGTCGCGGGCCAGGTTGAGGTAGAGCCCCCTGACAAAAACCTTATTGATTTCCAGATGTTTTTGAAGCATGGAAAAGAGTTTGACCTTGACGCCGATCTCTTCGATCTCCGCCAAAGGTTCCGGACCAAACGATGGATCATTGGTCAGGGTGGCCTCTTCGATCTTGAAGCCAATCCAGGGGTAGAAGGTGAAGGAGACCCGGCCCTGGATCATCAACTGCCGGCCTGTATGTTTTTCCACCCAATTCGAAATCCGGCTTTTGACCAGAGCGGGGGTCAGCATCTGGGATGCGACAAGGACCGCACCGCCGATCAGAACGCCTGCAACAAGGAAAACAATGAGTAATTTTTTGACCATTCCACGCATCCGATGGCTCCTGCCCCTGACCCGTCCCTGCCGACAACGACACATTGGCTGGCAAGACGACCGCCCGGAAAACGGCAACCATTGCCATCTCCTCTGAAATACCTCATTAATCCCGTTTATTTCAATGATAAATCAGAGGTGAAACAGTTGGCTCAATGATAAATCAGAGGTGAAACAGTTGGCGCATTTTTTCGTCAGGCATAAGGGTCACTATGTCCACCTGGCCTTTTTTTTCATCGTATTGACGACGGTTCTGCCTTTTTATCAGGTACGTACCTTCGATTTCATCACCATGGACGACCCCTCCTACGTCTACGACAATCCCCATGTTCGTGAGGGGATCACCGGGTCGGGTATCTGGTGGGCGCTCACCTCCACCCAGTATTTTTGGCTGCCGCTCACCCGGCTATCGCTCATGGCGGAGGTCTCCCTGTTTGGCATCGACCCGGGGGCCATGCATCTGGTGAATCTCTTTTTTCATGTTTGCAATGTCTTGTTGTTTTTTTCCTTGTTGCGGCGTGCGACAGGCTGCGATGGGGCCAGTGCGGTCGCGACCCTGTTGTTCGCCGTACACCCTTTGCGGGTGGAGTCCGTGGTTTGGATTGCCGAGCGCAAGGATGTGCTTTTTGCCTTTTTCATTCTTTTGGCCTTGCACGCCTATCAGACCGCCTGGTGCCGCCGGACGTGGTACCGCTTTGTTCCTGCTCTGATCCTGTTTGTTCTGGCCAACATGGCCAAGCCCATGGCCGTAACCCTGCCCATCATGCTCCTGCTGTGGGATTATTGGCCCCTGGGGCGTTTTACCACGACGTGGCGCCACCTGTTTTGGGAAAAAATCCCCTTTTTTGCGCTGGCAATCCTTCTGGCTGGAGTGACGATATGGAGCGCAATGGATGCGGACAATCTTCCTTCCCTGCGTCTGTTGTCGATAACCGACCGCCTCGCCAACATCGTTATTTCCTACGCTGTCTATCTACGCCAGAGTTTTTGGCCCACAGGGTTGGATTTTTTTTATGAGCATCCCAAATCCCATTGGCAGGCCATTCATCTGCTTCAATCACTCCTGATCCTGTCCCTCGTGACTTTTTATGCCTTCAGGCAGCGTCGACAGGCCCCTTTTTTCCTCTTTGGCTGGTTGTGGTTTCTTCTGACACTTTTGCCGGTCATAGGGTTTTTGCAAAACAGCGCCCAGGTTCGGGCGGATCGTTTCACTTATATCCCTCATCTGGGTTTATGTGTTGCCGTGACCTGGGAGGCCCGGCGGTTGTGGTGCAACCGGGTTGCGGGGGTACCGATTCTGGCTTTTCTGGCTTTTTGCAGCGTGGCGGCGTTGAGCTGGCATACCTGGCTTTACGCACACCAGTGGCGCCATACGGCCTCCCTGGTTGCCCACAGTCAGGCCGTTTCCGGTATCAACTTTATCAACCAGCGTGTTTTGGGTTTGTTTGACATCCAGCGGGGCGCCTGGGAAGAGGCACTGAAGCCTTTGCAGCGTTCTTTGGCGCTCTCACCCCATGATGCCATCAGCCAACGGAGTGTCGCCCTGGTTTTGGTGCGTCTGAAACGTTATCAGGAGGCGTTGGCATTGCTGCAAAAATCGGTGCTGGAAAATTCGGAGGATCCACAAATTCACTATTTGCTGGGCACGGTTTTGCTGGAGATGAACCACATGGATGAAGCGGAACAGCATTTTGAACAGGCCTTTTCATACCACCCTGCCCCGGAGTATCTCCTGGACCAGGCCGGCGTCCAACTGGCCCGCAAGGGACGTACCCAGGTGGCGGCGCGTTGCTTTCAACGGGCTTTGGCCCGGGAGCCGGATGTTTTTCGTTTCAATTTTCACCTGGGGATGGCCCTGGCGGAGGATCCTGCGGCGGCGCTTTTGCCCCTGCTGCGGGCCGTTCGTCTACAGCCGCATGATGTTTCGGCACTTTTTAATCTGGGGAAAGTTCATAACCGCCTGAAGGATCATTCCCGGGCAGCCGAGGTTTTGCGTCGGGCCCTGAAACGGCATCCCCATGACCCGGATATTCTCTATGAGCTGGCCTATGCCCTTTTAAAGCTGGGAGATCGTCCGTCGGCCATTCACCATCTGGAGGAGGCCTTGCGCCAAAAGCCGGATTTTACCCCGGCTGGACAACTTTTGGCCCTGGCCCGGAGGATCGCGCCATGAATATGGGCCAAGGAACGCCTCCAGCCCGGGTTCGTATCGACAAGTGGCTCTGGACTGCCCGTTTTTTCAAGACCAGAACCCTGGCTGCCGAAGCTGTGGCCGGGGGGTTGGTTCATCTCAACGACATGCGCACCAAAGCGGGGCATGAGATCAAGGTGGGAGATATCCTCACCATTCACCGGGGGTCCGATGAATATATCGTTGCGGTGCGGCAGTTGGCCATCCAGCGACGCCCGGCTCCGGAGGCTGCCATGTTGTATGAGGAGTCACCGGAGAGTCGGCAGGCTCGGGAGACCCTGGCCGAGCAGCGTCGGGTGCAGAGCTCCCTGCAACCGATTCCCGGTGGCCGCCCCACTAAAAAAATTCGGCGCCATTTGAACCGCATGCAAAAGGATTGGTAACCACCCGGCCCGCGTCAGGGTCCAGGGGAGTAGCTCCCGAAGCGAATCGGGGTCCAGGGGGCCGGCTCCCTGGCTTTGTCCAGGGCAGCTCCCTGGCTTTGTCCAGGGCAGCGCCCTGGTGAGGTTCGGGGCGAAGCCCTGACAAAGGCTTTCGTATCCGGGCTTTTCCGGGCTTTTCTTGCAAGGATGGCGAATAGTTACCAAGGATTGAAGGTCACGCAGCCTGGTTTTTAGGTACGACACGGATATCCAGAGCGACATTCTCTTCCAGGGCCACCTGGGCGCTATCCAATTTTACGACGAGGGTGGGACGACGCTGCAACAAACGTATATCCGCTCCAGGAACGAACCCCACATTGAGCAGACGGTTCATGCGGGATTGGTCGGCACAATTCAGGTAGACGATGCGGGCCAGATGGCCAACGGGCAGGTGATCCAACGAGATCACGGTCGTCTCCACGGAGTGGCGGGATTCCCGGCAACACTCCCCCTCCGGAATGTTGGATCCGTGTGGGCAGGTACGTGGGTGACCAAGAAGGGTGCAGATGGCCGTTTCCAACTCGGGCGCCAAAACGTGTTCGTACTCGCAGGCCGCTTTTTCGGTGTCCTTGGCATCTCTTCCCAACACATCGACAATCAACCGTTCTGCCAGGCGATGCCGGCGAACCAAGCCCCGCGCCATTTTCCGGCCATGGTCCGACAAAACGATCCTGGTTCCTTCAATACGCAAAAGACCATTTCCTGAAAATTCCTGCAAATATTCTCCATAGACAGGGTCCGGGGCATACTCCCGAAGGGTATCCAGCGTCAGGTCGTGGCGTTCTTCCAGGCGCCAGAGCATCTCCATCAGTTCATCCCGGCGGTGTTCTTTTTCGAGGCGCATATTCTCTCCATCCGATCACACAAGCTGATCCAAAAAATCTGGTAACTATTCAGCGCCCTTTCAAGAAAAGCTTGGGCATGAAAGTCTTTGTCAGGGCTTCGCCCCGACCCCCTCCAGGACTCTGTCTCAGACCCTGCCAGGGAGCCAGCCCCCTGGACCCCGATTCGTGGCCTGGTGGTGAATAGTTACAAAATCCGTCACTATGCTTCTCTTGCGAAAGCGATGAATCGTGACTCGTCACCGGCGCTTTCTGGTCAACCAAAAAACAGGTGCAAGGCAAGGTTGGTCACACCACCCACCAGGATGGCAATGGCGATGATGGATGCATTCATGGCCACTGCCCAACGCAGGCCGACCTCTCTGACCATCATGACCGTATTTGAGATGCAGGGGATGAACAGGGTGATCACCACCAATCCCACAACGATCTGGATATCGGACAGATGGCCGGAATCTGCCAGTTGTTTGTAGTAGATCACCCCCACCTCGCGACGTGACAGGACCATGATGAAGGTCTCCGTCACCTCGTCAGGCAGGGCGAGAAATCCGGTCGTGACAGGACGAAGAAGCCATTTAATGCCCTGCAACAGGCCAGTTTTTTCCAGAGTGAACATCAATCCAGCCGCCACCACGAACAGGGGAAGGGCCTCCAGCAAAAACCATTTGATCCGATGATAGGTCTTGCGTAGGGTGTTACGCCAGGATGGCCACTGGAAGGGAGGAAGTTCCAGGATGAACTCTGTCTTTTTCCCGCTCTTGATCATCCTGTTCAACAGGAGGCTGCTGATCATGCTGACGCCTCCGATCGTGCCGATAAACACCAGCAACGACCAAAGCGGCATGGTGGCCAGGATGGCAAAGATGATACCCATCTGAACCGCGCAGGGCATGCCCAACGCAATCATGAAGATGGTCACCAGGCGCTCCCTGCGGGTTTCAAGTGCGCGGCAGGTCATGGTGGCCATGGTGTTGCATCCGGCGCCCAGCACCAGGGGCAGAACGGATTTTCCCGTCATGCCAAAGGAACGCAGGGATCGGTTGGCCAGAACGCTGAGCTGCGGCAGATATCCGATATCCTCCAATAAATTTAAAATAAAGAAAAAAATCAACAAAATGGGCACCACAGTCATCAGGGCATTGAAGGCCCCCATGGTCAAGATCCCGTAGGGGCCGACCAGCAATGCGTTGACGAAGGGGTTGGGGATCATGGCGCCGATCCATTCGGTCAACGGAGCGAAAATCCAGGCGTCAAGCAGACTGGCCAGGAGAGGGGCGACGACCCCGACCCCTTTGAAAATCACCCACAGCACCACCATGAGGATGGGCCATCCCCATACCGGATGGCGCGAGTAATGAGCCATCCGCTGCGACGTTTCGGTCAAAAGCAGACGGGATTGTTTGCGGGTCTCCCGGCTGATCGTCTCGGCCCAACCTTCCCAGGCATTGAAGGCCAGCGTGCGCAACTTGTTGACGCTGTGACGCACTTCAAGACGCTGGGCAACGGCTGCCAGGGCATCCTGATCCACATTCCACCACCGGGCAGAGAGGTGCTCCCGCACGATTTCGTTACCCAACAGATACTGAAGGAGCAAGGGTGCAGCAGGTTGTTTATCTGGAGGAAAAAGAGACCGTAACTCCGCCACTCCCTCTTCCAGAATTTCGGGCAGAGGAACCCGTTTTGTGGCAGCGCTGGAGCGGTGCAGGGAGGCGATCGTTTCAGCCATGCCGATCCTCTTCGCCGCAGCCATCTCGACCACCGGAACACCCACCTTTTGGGCAAGCTGGTCAGCGTCCACCACTAAACCGATTCTGCCGGCCTCATCCACCTTATTGAGGCAAAACAGGGTGGGTATGCCCAATTCCATGATTTGCGCCAACAGCATGAGACTTTGTTTCAGACGGGTGGCATCACCACAAAACAGGATATGGTCCGGAGGCTCCATGATCAGGGTGCGCACGGTCCTCTCCTGATCAGCTGAAAAGGTGGTCAGGGATGAGATGCCGGGAGTATCCAGAAGTTCAACATCTTTTCCGCCCAGCCTGACCCGTTTCCGATCAATATCGACGGTCGTTTGCGCGTAGTTGGCAACAATGGCGTAGGATTGGGTCAATTCATTGAACAGCGCACTCTTGCCCGCATTGGAAAGACCGACAATCGCCCAGGTGAGGGTACGCCCGGCAGACGGGCAAACCTCGTCGCCACTCTCGGCATGGGTGGAGCAGTGCGGCTTGTTCAATGGCGCAGACCTCTTGACTGAGAATCATTCTCTTTTCCGCTCCGATTAGAAGCCATATCCGGAAGGGTGTCAAGGTTCCCGGATCTCCGTTCATCCCTCCGGGGGATATTTGTCCACCAACGCCTGGAGGGCGCGCCGGGGAATTTTGCTGCCATACTCCTTGCGCAGTTGGGTCAACTCCTCTTTCAGCCATCTGGGAACGCGGCACCAACGTTGGGCATCGTCGGGTTTATGGAAGCGTGTCCGACCATCGCTGGCATGAGGGTTGTATAAGCCAAGTGGAGACAAATCCTTGATATTATTGAGAACGGATGCAGGAATGGTCTCTTTGTCATCGCCGGAGGGGCAATCAACCTTGCCACAGACGACATCCTCGATTGTGAGATTGTATTCGGCAGCGACTTCCGCAAAGCGGGCAAGACACTCCTCACGACTGGTTTTAGCTCTCTCCATTTTGGCATGGTTGGCTGTATTGATAAGCTCTTCAATATCCTTCAAAGACATGGTGTTGAAGTCCGGTTTCATGCAGCCCTCCCTTTCAGAGTCGGAATTTTTACCAATCCGCCTATTTTAATCATTTTTTTTAAAAAAATGAACCCTGAAAATTGACTGTGTAAATTTTATAAAAGGATATTGTCGCGTTATAATATCAAAACCATAAACGATTTAGCATTCATAACTGGCGAAAAGTCCTTGATGCGATTTGCTGCCAAACCCGATCTTGACAAAGTGCGTTATCCATTTTTTGCTGTCGAACCCGATTCTGGCAAGTAGTCACGAATCTTTCCGGGCAATGACCACCAGATTGTTGCATAGCTGGGGCCAGCGATCAGCCAGCCTTTCGGAGAGCTTGCGGGTGGGCAACCAGGTGAGCCATCGTTGCGGAAAAAAAGAGACCCCATGCATGGCCAGGACGCGAAACCCTCTTTCGGTCAGATGCGATGCCAAATGGAACCGATTGTAGAGGCGCACATGGTAGTTGGAAATGCGGTATTCCAGGGAGTTGGGATAGATGCCCAGAAAAGTTGTGATGCGATTGCGCAGGCAGTTGATGTTGGGTGTGCTGAGAACCAAGTGACCGCCCACCTTCAGATGGCGGTGGCATTCGGCAAGAAAATGGTCCGTATCGATGACGTGTTCCAGAACCTCCAAAGCGGAAATAAAGTCGAATGGCTTTTCTTCCAGGTCAAAGCCAAACTCCAGATCCCGTTGGTGGTACACCCACGCCCCACGCGGCTGATACATGCTCCCTTTGTCAGCCTCATTCCAATCATCCAACCCGGTGGCCTGGACGGCAAAGCGGTCCTGGACACATTTGAGAAACATCAGGTAACTGCACCCGACATCGAGCCAGGTCTGCCCCGTTGTGACCCCGGTCACCCTGACCAGAAGGTCAAGGGTTCGATCATAGCGGTAGTACGGCTCGTCCCACGGGCGCTGGCGGCGTAGTTCGTCAAAATTGTCATTGCGCGCCGGTGCGTTGCGATGGATCTGCGCCGGAGGGTCAGGAAGAGCGGGATTCAATTGTGCCTGGGCGGCAATATTGCGGCTGTAGTGGCGGGCAAAAATCTTCAGGATGGGAATCGGTGTAGCGGGATTGGCAGCCACGCAGGCCTGAATGGTCCGGTCGGCGTGACGCGAGAGAATCGCCAACACCCGTGGCGGCGTTTGCGGCGAAGTGGCGATGATGCGGGCGGCCTGCCGCGAAAAATGGGCCAGGAATAAAAGATCCGCCGCATCCAGGTCCGGAATCCATGCGGGATCGATCTCGATTTTGTCCGTATACGAGGCCTGCCGACCTTCCGCCAACCACTGGTTACATGTCTGTGCATTCTTGAAACGAAGAGGTTCCACAGGCAAAACCTTCGCTGTTGTCATGACTCTGCCGGCCAGTCCGAAAAATGGCACAAACGACGCACCGGATGGTCGCCCTATTTTCTCGCCGGGGGAAGCGGAAAAGTCAACTGGTGAGCAAAATGACAGCGAGGGTTGACATCGCAAAGCGGTGGGCTTATGGTGCCCGGGCTGTGGCGGGGATGGACATTATGGTTCCGGCCACAGGGTTGTGTTGTTGAGGGGGCGTAGCTCAGCTGGTTAGAGCGCCGGCCTGTCACGTCGGAGGTCGCGGGTTCGAGCCCCGTCGCTCCCGCCACCACCCCTGGCAGCTCATGGCTACGAGGGCTGTGGGGGTTCGGGCACCAGAGTTTTCGATGAGAAACGGACAAACCACATTCAGGGGTTTGTCCGTTTTTTTGTGTGGCGTGCCCATGAAATGGCACAGGCATGAAGTGCGGTGCATTTTCCGTTGTTGATAAACAAAATATATGTACAATAGGGGGGTTTTTGGTTGAATCAGGACGATTCCACGCGATCGTCCACGTTCTGAGCGAGGGGTTGACGATGCAGATAACAGGCATGAGTTGGGGAGCCAAACTGCTGAAATATGTAGGGTTTCCGACAGCAAAAATCCTCGGGCCGGAAGCGACCAAGGAGGAGATCCAAGCCGTCATCAGCGAGTTTGGCGGTGTTCTGGTCAAACCGATCTTCAAAGGTGGCATCGGCAAAAAAGGCAAAGCCGGATTGATCGGCAAAGCCACGGACGTTGTAACAGCCATGAAGGAAAAAGAGCGCCTCTATTTTGCCGAGCATCGGGTCGGCAATACGGTGGCCAAAGCGGAGGGAGTCACCTTCGAGAGCTTCATTCCCTGCAAACACGAAGTCTACTTTTCCCTGACCGACAATACGCAATACCGAGCACCGACCATGACCATCACCCATCATGGCGGCATGGATATCGAAGAGCTTTCCAAGGACCAGATCGCCTCGGTCCCGTTTGATCCTCTGACCGGGTTCAAGGGGTTCATTGTCAACAACGCCCTGAACAAATTGAACGCCCCTGCCGAGATCATCAGCCCGCTCGTGCAAAACCTGCCCAAACTTTGGGATCTGTTCCACCACTATGGCATGACCACCCTGGAGTTGAACCCCATCCGCATGATGGAGGACAAGAGTGGCCGCCTGACTCCCATTGCCTGTGACTTCAAGGGCTCCTTCGATGGCGACGACCCCAACGTGGAGCGGCTTGGCCTCTCCAAGGATCTGTTCTCGGAAGATCTCTCGCCCTATGAGCGGGAGGTCAACCAGTTGCGGACCTACCAGGGACAGTCGGACGTGTTCGTGATGAATCCGCATGGCACGATCACCGCCATGACTTTTGGCGGCGGGGCCAACGCCCTGGTCACTGAACTTCTGGGCAACCAGGCCACCATCTCTTCGGACTTTGGCGGCAACCCGCCCTATGCCAAAATGCTGGAGATCAGCCGCATCACCTATCGGCACTGGCTCAAGCAGTCCAATGTCCTGTTCCTGATCGGCGGCAAGGCCAACAACACGGACATCTATGAAACCTTCCGGGCCATGGCGGACGGCCTGCGGGAATTTTTCAGCACCCATGGACCGCAACCCCTGTTCGTGGTGGTTGGACGGGGTGGACCCAACCTGGTGCGCGGTTTGGGGTATCTGCGTGACGTCCTGGATGCGATGGGTCTCCCCTATCGCATGTTCGGGCACGATTCGGCCATGAGCGAGGTGGTGAATTTTGCCCAGGCCGTGGATACGTGGATGTCCAAAGGCGGACGGCAACAAATCGCCCGCAAACTGGGAATCACCAATTGATCGGAGCCGCTCCCCCGATCCGGGGGGCCAACGCAGGGGGTCGAGATTTGCCATGAACCAGCAGCTCAACTTTGAATTGAACAAAGGTTACAACTATATGCAGGCCAAGGGAGAGATCAAGTTCCCCTATTATGTAGGAATTCACTCCCTGATGAGCATTGCCACCCGCGAAGACCGGGTCTGTGTGCTGAACATCCTTGGAGGGGAGAGCCGCACGGTCACTCCCACCAGCCATGTTTATTCCGGCGGCAATGTGGTCTGCGGCACCATGCCGGGCCGCGGCGGCGAAGTGATGAAAACCGCCATTGGCAACATACCCGTCTACCACAGCGTCCTGGAAGCCCTGGAAGCCGGCCACCGTTTCAACGTAGCCGTGGTCTATGTCCCACCCTCCGGGGTGCGGGATTCGGTCATCGAGGCGGTGCGGGTCAATCCAGAGCTGAAAAAAGTCGTCATTCTCACCGAGAAGGTCTCGGTCTCCCACTCCCGGATGATCCGTCAGTATTGCCAGCAGCGCGGCGTGGATGTGTTTGGCGCCAACTGCCTGGGTGTGGCCGATGCCCATCAACACGTGCGCATTGGTGGCGCTCTGGGCGGCACCGCCCCGGAAGAGTCCCTGGTGCCCGGGTCCGTCGCCATCTACTCCAACTCCGGAAATTTCACCACCACCATCGCCACTTACCTCCTGACCGGGGGTTGGGGTACGACGGTCTCCCTCTCCTCGGGCAAGGATATCTACATCCACTTTGCCGCCCCCGAGTTCACCTACGCTTTCCACAACGACTATCGCAGCCAGGCCGCCGTGATGTACATCGAACCAGGCGGTTACTACGAACTCGACATCTCCTTCAAAAAACCGGTCGTGGCCTGCATCGTCGGGCGCTGGAAAGCCAAGCTGACCCGGGCCTGCGGTCATGCCGGCGCCATTGCCGGTTCGGGTGACGACGCCGCCGCCAAAGAGAAGTGGTTCATGAACAAATTCGGCGTCGATGACATTTATACGCCGGAAAACCGCATCTTCTCAGCCGAAGGAGCGGTCGTCACCAACATTGCCCACATTCCCCTGGCCCTGACCGACGTCATGGCCAAACGTGGCATCAAACCGGACTTCCCGCCCCGTGGTTCGTTGGAGTTGAAACCCTGGTTCGGCAACAATCAGGGCCTGGAGCTGCCTGCGGAACTGGATCTGCCCATCGTCAAGGCCATGACCCCCTACGATCAACAGATCGAAGTCCTGACCCGACAACTGGGAACGGTCTTCCCAAGACAGAACCTGAAGGATTGCTCCGGCGCCTCCCGCATGGATGCCAAGACCCAGGTGAGCAAGATCCATGGTATCAGCATCCTGGATGCCTCAACCAAAACCCTGGAGGAGAATCTGGTCCTTTCCCTGATCCGGGAGTACCCGGATGCCACCGGGGCAGCCTTGGCCAATGTGATCCTGAATGCTTTTGTTAATCAGAGCGGCACGATTGCCCTGGCCGCCGCCGATGCCGCCCGCGAATCTGGCAACAGCCCCAATACCGTTCTCTCCGCAGCCGTCACCCAGGTCGGTCCCCGCGTTGTGCAGGGAGCCCGGGATGCCGTCAAGGCCCTGGTGGAGCTGTTCGGCAACACAGCATTGGAGAACCCCGCCCAGCGCGGTTTCGACTTTGGCCCGCAGTTGGAACGAGCCAGCAACAACCCGGCACTGCGGGAGACCTTCATCCCCGCCAACCGGCAAGACCGGCGCGTCCACGGCATGTTGCAGGCCATGGAAGCCCGGGGCATAGGGTCGGTGTTCGTCGATTTTGTCAAAGCCATCGCCGAGCGCAACGGATCCTATCCCACCGACATGACCATCCTGGCTGCCGTCACCTGTCATCTGGCCTGGGTGCCCCTGTTGCACAAGCGTCTCTCCCTGATCACCCTCAACAACATGCCCTGGCATTTTCTTGTCTTCAGCACCCTGGTAGGCTGTACCGTCCCTCAATCCCGCCAACCCGATGCCGATCATTTCAGCGGCGTCAGCATGGGCGAACTGATGAACAGCTGGAGCTTCTCCGAGACCGCCTTCCTCGCCCTGTTCGACCATCGCCCCAACAGCAGCGAGTTGTATTCCTTCTCCGTGTTGTTGGGCCTGATCATTACCAACGGCCCAGGAACCATCTCGGCCCAGGGCGCCAAGGGAGCCGTCAGCGCCGATGGCCCGGAGATGCAGGACCGTATCCAGGTCAACAAGGGCTACATCGGCTTCATGACCCACACCGGATATGCACACGGCGGCAACGGCTACGAAGCCATCGCCTTCCTGCTCGACTGCTTCCGCAAGAGCGGTCTTACCGATCCGACCAATCCCAACCACGGCCTGGATCTGGATGCCCTGGCCATGGAACAGGCCAAAGCCTACGGCTCCTACAAAAAGAAAGCCAAGGCCGAAGGCAACCTGAACTATGGCAAGGTTCCCTGCGTCAACCATCCCATCTTCAAAGGCAAGGAGGTCAACTACGACCCCCGGGAAGTGTTCGTGGCGGATCTGTTCAAGCAACGCAACGAATACAACATTTTCCACGACTTCTACCACAAGCTGGTGCAGGCCCTTTTCAAGGCGGGCGTCAGCAAGAACGTCTACTGCGTCAACGTGGACGCCGTTATCGCCGTTCTCCTGCTGAAAATGTTGTGGAAGCCTTTCATCGATGGCCAGATCAACGACAGCACCATGGAGAGCGCGGCTTTCACGACTTTCCTGTTCGGACGCATGATCGGCAGTGCTGCCGAAATCGATGACCACACCAACCGGGGCCGCAACATGGATACCCGGACCGCCGCCAGCCAGTGCAGCTTTGCCGGTTGAGCAAGGCGTCACATAACCTGATTGTCGTTCATTTTCACTTCCGGCGGCGCCCAACAGGGCGCCGCTTTTTGTTTCGGCTCAATATGGATTCCGATGCAAGTGGATTTCTGCGGACATTCTGGGATATGCTGATACACAGGAGGAGTGGAAACATGACGACGATCACCTCTGATACCTTGAAATTCGTGCGCCGTCTCAAGGATGCTGGCATTCCTGAGAATCAGGCTGAAGCCATATCCGAAGCCTTCAAGGGGGCGCACGAATCGCGATCGGATGAATTGGCTACGAAGGAGGATTTACTTGATGTTCGTCGCGACTTGAAGGAACTGGAACTCCGTATGACCATCAAGCTTGGCGCCATGCTTCTTGCTGTTGTTGGCCTTGTGGTCACAGCCAACCGACTTTGGCCGATTCCGGTACAATATGTTTCGGCCCCGCATGCCAGCCAGGAAATGCGCCTACCTCCACCAGCACGTTGATTTTCCCGTACCAGGCGGTTCGTGCGCATACTGCGCTCCAGGTACGCAGCATGTGCGCATTGTGCCATCCTCCTACCTCGGGAGGTTCGGCCATGACCACGATGATCTCAGAAGTCTACGATGCGTTGATATCCGCAGGAGCAGATGACACCAAAGCCCGTAGCGCTACCGAGGCCATTGCCAAACATGACGCCAACATTGTCGACGGCAAGGCGCGTCTGGTGGTCATTCAATGGGCTGTCGGTTACTTGGTTGCGGCAATTACAGCCTTGGTTATCAAGGCTTTTACTTGAAATTTACCCTCTGCCATCTTCCCGGATCTGTCTCTTCAGCCCAAATTTTGTATTTTTCTGATCACATCACGTCAGGGCTGGGTTTCCTGTCGAACGAGGGTGGCACAGGCAGTGCGCCAAGAGCGAAATGGCTCGGCAGTTTGCACGCCCCCTGTCCAGACTCACCCGCCCAAGCATGGAGTTGTCACGATGAACAGCGACGTCGGAAATTTGACCCATTCCCTCGATATGATCAACAAACTCCAGCAAGAAATGACTCAAAGTACAGGCGCCGGCGGGGGAACGTTCATGGGGTATTCCATGACCGCAATAGCCGCTTCCCTGTTTTTCAGCCTCATCGGTCTGATTTTTTTCCGTTATGGAAGAAACAACGGCCCCACCAGTACAACTATTTATGGAATCCTTTTGATGGTCTATCCATATTTTGTCACCGACACAACCTACATGATCGCGATTGGTATCGTGCTGTGTATTTTGCCGTTCGTTTTAAAATTTGGCTGAAAAAAGGGCGCCAAAGGGGTACCTGGGCAGCTACTCCTTTTTTTGCGGCGCCAGGACCATCCCCAACGAGGTGCTTTGTTTTCGCAACCGTTCCCGGTGCATCTGTAGCCACTGAATGGCAACCACCGAGGTGGCATTGTTGATCTTGCCCGCATGAAGCTGCTCCTCGACGGTTGCATAGGGCAGGAGATAAAGGCGGATGTCTTCATTTTCCTGGGCCAATCCACCACCGCCCACGGGTGGCGTGTGGCTGTTGAACACCCCCATGAAGAGGTGGATGGCTTCGGTGCTGCTGTTGGGCGCGAGGTAAAACCGGGTGATGGGATAGAGCGAGATGAGGTCGATGCCGGTCTCCTCCCGGGTTTCGCGGCGGGCGGCAACTTCCGGATCGGCATCGGCGCCATCCATCAGGCCAGCCACCACTTCCAGCCACCACCCCTTGGTTTCATTCAAAAAAGGTCCGAGGCGAAACTGGCTGATCATCCCCACCACGTCAGCGAGAGGGTCGTAGAGAAGCACCGCAACAGCATTGGGCCGTCGCATGGCTTCCAGGACCACATCGCGGCTCATGGTGCCGTCAAACCGTTCGTATTGCAGGCGAATTTGTTGCAAGCGAAAGTAGCCGTGGTAGGCGTCGCGGGTATCGAGAATTTTGACTTTCATGGGGGGACCGTAGATTATTAAAAAACTGGGATGGAGGTCCAGGAGGAAGGGCTGCGCCCTTCCTCCTGGTGGAGTCCGGGGCAAAGCCCCGAAAAAAAATGATTGAAAAACTGGGATGGAGATCCAGGAGGAAGGGCTGCGCCCTTCCTCCTGGTGGGGTCCGGGGCAAAGCCCCGACAAAGGTTTTCAGGCCTTGATCATCGTTTCGGCCAACCTGTCCAAAAGATTCCGCAACCTACTCGATTTCATACGTATATACAATATGTTGCATACGAATCGGATGGACGTCACCATCCCAGTGGCCGAAACGATGATCAAGGCCCGTCTTTTCTCCACTTGCGAAAATGATAATAAACCGCATCCCATGGTGGAAAATCATGCGGCAGCATCCTCCATTGGCACGCAGTCCGTATCAGGTAGAAAATGGCGTTCAAAATCTCACGCATGCTATGTTCCAAGGGGTGTCCGCGCTTCCTCTTACCCGTGGAGGGGCAAAAAATTGGCTCAAGATAACTCCATTCTGGATCGCTCAAATCCGTTGCATAGGGCTTCCGTTCCATCGGACGTTCTCCAATCTTGCTGGCTTAAGGAAAGATTGGATTTCATCAATATTTTTGTCAAAATTCAAATGGTTGTTTGAATGGAAGAAACAACGACTCGGAATTCCCCAACAGACTCTAAGAGAAACCCAGCGGCGGACGGTACAACCATAACAGGAAAATAACGAGCTTTGCACCTTACATGTTGCAACCACTCAATTCGCCCCCACAGCTTCTATCAACCGCCTGATGCTCTCGGCCATGTCACTGGGTTCCTCCACCCGTTGTTTAAGAAAATTCCTTATAGGTCCAATCAGTTGAATGGCCCGATCAATTTGTGGATTGCTGCCGGCGGCATAGGCGCCGATGTTGATCATATCCTCGGCCCGGCGATAGGTGGCCAAGACCTCCCGAAGTCGGCCTGCGGCGTTTTTTTGCGCCTCGTCGGCCAAGTCGCCCATCAAACGGGAGAGGGAGGCCAAAATATCGATGGGGGGATAATGATTTTGTGCCGCCAAATCCCGGGACAACATGACATGTCCGTCCAAAATACCGCGTACTGCGTCCACAATGGGATCCTGTACGTCATCCCCTTCCATCAACACCGTATAGAGTCCTGTAATGCTGCCTTCTCCCTGATCACGACCAGCCCGTTCCAGCAATCGGGGCAGCAACATGAATGTGGAGGGGGGGTAGCCACGGCTTGTCGGTGGTTCACCGCGCGCCAATCCCACCTCGCGCTGTGCCATGGCCAGACGGGTCACGGAATCCATGAGCAGCAGGACATCTTTTTGCTGGGCGCGGAAATATTCTGCAATCGCCGTGGCCAGGAACGCCGCCCGCAAACGCAACAAGGGTGGCTGATCCGAAGTCGCTACCACCACCACCGATCGGGCGCGCCCCTCCTCACCCAATACGCTCTCCAAAAATTCCACCACCTCGCGCCCACGCTCCCCAACCAGGGCAATGACATTGACATCAGCCGACGTATAACGCGCCATCATGCCCAGAAGGGTACTTTTGCCCACACCGGAACCGGAAAAGATACCGATGCGCTGTCCACGTCCCACAGTCAGCGTGGCGTTGATGGAACGGACCCCCAAATCCAAAGGCTGATCGATGCGCCGCCGCATGACCGGGTTGATCGGTTCGGCATGCAACGGAACCGACTCCGTAAAACGCGGCAAGGGGTGGTTATCCAGTGGTTCTCCCAAAGGACCGATGACCCGGCCCAACAACCCCCCTCCCACCGCCACGCGCTCCGCACGTCCACGCGAGGTGATACGGCTGCCAGGATGGATTCCTTTGATCTGTCCCAGCGGCATCAACAAAACGGCTCCGCCACGAAATCCCACCACCTCCGCTGGCAAGGGCGTTCCATCTTCGGTCTCCACCTCGCACATCTCACCAATGGAAACGATGGGACCGGCCCCCTCGATCAACAACCCCACCACCTGGGTTACACGCCCCAGGCGGTGCGTTCCGAGCTTCTCCCGCGCCTGCGCCCGATAATCGGCCCACGGCAACTGCAAGGGCATATTCATTCCTTTCCCGTCCCCTCCTCTTCCAGGGAGATCGCAGCAGCAGACGGAATCTCCTTTCCACCCATCCCGGTTCCGGCGGTCTCGATTCTCTCCCCATGGGCCATCTCTTCCGTGTGGGCCTTCACCTCTGCACGCACCTGGCTGGAAGCTTCCGCTCCAAGCTCCACCGCCAAACCCAAAGTCTCTCCGTTTCCGGCTGCGGATTCCCTCTCCCACAACCTCTCACGCAGGTGGGAACGCAGCGCAGTCTCGATCTCCTGCAATTGCAATTTCAGATCGTGTTCCACGCCGCCCACGGAACTTTCCAGACGAAACGACCCGGGAGAGATGCTCTCATCCGCCTTGATCTGCAACTTTTTGAACGAAGGAACCCGTTCCAGATAAATCGCGTCTTCGGGCGCCACGCAAAGCGTCATCTCTTTTTGTCCATCCAGATGCTGCAAAGCTTTGCCGATGCGTCGCACCAACCCCTCGGGATCGACGTGCAGTTCATATCCCAAAATTTCACGCACCAGGAGGATGGCCGTCTCCACGATAAGCTGTTCCGCCTCGGCGTAGAGGCGGGCTGGCAGCACCTCCAACCCCCGCAACAAATTTTCCAGGCGTGGCAAAACCAGGGAGAGCTCCTGTTCCATCTGCTGGCGACCCATCTCCAAACCAGCCTTTTCCGCTGCGGAGAACACTTTCCGGAATGTCTCCCGCTCCACGTTCTCCTGCCGCCGCAAGGAGACCTCCTCCGGAGGAATGACGACTTCCAGGGCTTCCTCCTTGGGGCTCTCCTCTTCCACCTTTTCCTGGTGTCTGGGTACCCGTCCATCGGGGGCAACGCGCGTAAATTTCCCGGCATCGGCTCGGGGCACACGGGCCACCAGGTCGGCAAAGCGCACCACCTGCAAGGCGTCGCCTACATTTTCACTCAAAATGACTTCACAATGAACGGCCTGTCCCATATGCCACACGGCTCCTGAAAAAGTTACCCCTACAGAACCACATCCTCGGAGCCCTTGCCCAGGATGACGATTTGACCATCCGCCTCCAACTGGCGGGCAATTTTGAGGATACCCTGTTGGGCAGACTCGACATCCGTCACCTTGACTGGTCCGAGCATTTCCAAATCTTCCCGCATCATTTCCGAGGCCCGTTCCGACATGTTGCCGAAGAACTTCTCCTTGAGCCGATCGTCAGTGCCCTTGAGGGCCTTCAGCAACTCGTCATTGGCAATTTCCCGCAGCAGAACCTGGAAGCTGCGATCGTCCATAAGGAGAAGATCCTCAAACAGGAACATCTCTTTGCGGACCTCCTCGGCCAGGGGATTATCCTCCTCGTCCAGATAGGCCAAAAGCTTGTCGGAGACATCCCGGCCCATCAGGTTGAGAATATCCGCCACCTTGCGCACGCCACCGCCACCCTCTTGGGAATACATGCCGCGCGAGGCCCCCAGGGCATCCAACTCCGCCAACAGCGACTCTTCGATGTCCTCCATCGCCCCCGGCGGCAGATTACCTAGTTTGGCCATGCGCAACACCACCTCCTGTTGCACATCGGAGGGGAGATAGTCGATGACATACGACGCCTGATCGGTCTCCATCTGGGACAAAACCACAGCGATGCTCTGGGTATGTTCGTTGGCTAAAAAGTTGGCCACCAACGTCGGTTCCATTTCGTTCAACACTTCCCACGGCGTGGTCTTTGGCCCCTGTTGCAACTCCTTCAGGAGCTTGCGAGCCTCATCCTTACCCAGCACCCGGTTGACCAGATCCTTGACCTTCTGCATGCCACCGCGCACATCCATGGACGTGTTTTCAAACCGGAGTAAAAACTCCTCCCGAACTTCCCTGACCACCTCCTGCGGCATCTGACCCATGCGGGCAATCGTCCGCGACAACTCCCGCATCTCATCCTCTGACATACCCTTCAGGAGCGTCTTTGAATCCTCATCCGGCAAAGAAAGCACAAAAACAGCTGCCTTCTCCTTGCCGGAAAGGCGTGTCTTGCCGCGTGGACGCCGGGCCGGCGGCGCTTCGGTGGTCGTATTTTCCTTGGTATTCGTAGCCATTTGGGACATCCCCACTTTCCCGTTGTTTCCTGATCCCTGGAGACAGACTGATGATACTTGAATGGTGGAATTCTACTGTTGGGGTGTTGCCCCTTGTTGGGGTGTTGCCCCTTGTTGGGGTGTTGCCCCTTGTTGGGGTGTTGCCCACTGTTGGGGCGTTGCCCACTGTTGGGGCGTTGCCCCAAACCCCACCAGGAGGAAGGGCGCAGCCCTTCCTCCTGGA
>JADGBZ010000065.1 GCA_015231175.1 Magnetococcales bacterium
GTGTACCGGCTGAAGAAAGCGCGCCATGGCCCACCGGATATGCCGATAGCGGGCGTTGCCAGGGTTGGCGCGGGCGGCCAACCCTTTGGTGGGGCGCTTTCGCTCGGTGTTTCGCGGTCGGGGCATGGAGTTTGAGGAGACGCGACCCTATCAGCCCGGCGACGACATACGCAACATGGACTGGAAAGTGACCGCCCGCACCGGTGAGCCCCACTCCAAGGTGTTCCGGGAAGAGCGGGAACGACCGGTTATCCTGGTGGTGGATCTCAATCCTCCCATGGCGTTTGGCACGCGGGTGGCTTTCAAATCGGTGGTGGCGGCACAACTGGCAGGGTTGTTGGGATGGGTTGCCGCATTGGCCGGCGATCGCATCGGTGGCGTGGTGCTGGCTGCGGATGGATTGGTTCTGTGCCGCCCGGCAGGAGGCGAACGCGGGTTGCTGCCCCTGTTGCGTGCCCTGGCGGCCCGGCAACCCCTCCCCGGGGATGCACGGCCCGGCGCCTCCCTGGCGGATGGATTGGCACGCCTGCGCCGGGTGGCGCGACCCGGTACCTTGATTTTCATCCTGAGTGATTTTACCGCCCTGGATGCAGCGGCGGGACGATTGCTGGGGTTGCTGGCGCCCCACAACACCCTGATGGGGGTGATGCTCTACGATGCCCTGGAGATGGCATTGCCTGCGGAGGGTATGTTCTCCTTTACCGATGGTCGGCGCGTGTTGCAGTTGGCAACGGGGACAACAAAAATACGGGATCGACATCAACAACGCTTCCACGAGCGGCAGGAGGCGGTCACGGCCCTCTTTGGTCGGCATGCGGCCCCCTTGCTGACCCTGGCCACCCACCAACCCGCCACGGAATTTCTCCGGCGAGAGATGCACCCCCTCCTGCTGCGGCGGGGAAAACGATGAATGAATCCGACCCTCTGGCCGGGTTGCAGGGTCTGCACACCCCGCCCCCGATCCCGCTCTGGCCGCCAGCGCCAGGGTGGTGGTTGCTGCTGGGATTGCTCCTTTTGACCGGCGTTGCGACCTGGGGTTGGTTGGCGTGGCAACGCAAAAAACGCCAGGATCCCCAACGTGCGGCCCTGGTTGAACTGGCTGCCATTGAGGCCCAGTTCCGCAACAATGGCGATGCAACAGCCTTGGCGGTCGGGATATCAGCCTTGCTGAAACGCTGCGCCATGATCCGCCACGCCCGCCAGGAGGTGGCCTCCCTGAGCGGAGAAAGTTGGTTGCAATTTTTGGATACGACCGGTCATTGTACCGCTTTCACCCGTGGGGCCGGACGTGTTTTGGCCACTGCCCCCTACCAACCGGGCGTGGCCGTCGACCCCGAACCCCTGCTGGCCGCGGCCAGGGCATGGGTTCAACAAGCCGGAGGCCGCATGGGAGTCTAGGGAATGGAGAGTGGCCTGCATCTCCAATGGCCATGGATGGGGGTGTTCCTGCCCTTGCCATGGCTGGTGTATCGCCTGATGCCGCCAGGAAAGATTGCTGGCGGTGGCGCCCTGTTGGTTCCCTTTTTTCAGGAGTTGCTGCGTGGAGAGGGGTCAACCACGGCGCAGCGCTCCCGACCCGCCAAAATCTGGCTGTGGTGGGGAGGGGTGATCTGGCTCCTGCTGGTGGGCGGGGCCGTGCGCCCGCAATGGCTGGAAAAACCGGTACTGCAACCCTCCACAGGCCGGGATCTGCTCATGGTGGTGGACCTCTCCGAGAGTATGTTGATCAAGGATTTTTCCTGGCAAGATCGCCAGATCAATCGGTTGCAGGCGATCAAGGTGGTGGCGGGATCGTTCATCCGCCGTCGCACCGGTGACCGGTTGGGGCTCATCCTGTTTGCCGACCATGCCTATCTCCAGACACCGTTGACCTTCGACCTGGAGACCGTGGCCACCATGCTCCGCGAGGCGGAGGTGGGCCTGGCCGGAAAAATGACAGCCATCGGTGAAGGGATCGGCCTTGCCGTGCGCCGGCTGCGCGAACGTCCCCAGCAAGGACGCGCCGTGGTCCTCCTGACCGATGGCGCCAACACAGCGGGAGCCGTGGATCCCCGCAAGGCGGCACAACTGGCGGCACAGGAGGGGGTGCGCATCTATCCCATTGGGGTGGGTTCGACAAAGCCCTTGGCCATGGAGACCATCTTTGGCACGCAAATGGTCAACCCGTCGGAAGATTTGGACGAACCTACCCTGAAAGAGGTGGCCCGTCTCACCGGCGGACGCTATTTTCGGGCCTCGGATACCGAAACCATGGAGGAGATCTACCAGGAACTCGACCGCATCGAGCCCACCCTCTCCAAACCGGAACAGTACATGGTGCGCACAGAGTTGCACCCCTGGTTTCTGGGGCCAGCCTTGGTGATGAGCATGCTGTTGGCGCTTCTGGCACTGCAAAGGAGGGCGGGCCGTGGCTGACCACAGGGAGGTTGCGGAATGACCATGCATCTGTTGCGTCCCCTCTGGTTGTGGAGCATCGTCCCGCTTGTTGTCATTTTGTGGCAGCTCTGGCGGTACACCCAAAGTGAACAGGCATGGCGCAAGGTGTGCGATCCGCACTTGTTGCCCCATTTGCTGCGCAGCAACGGGGAACGACAAGATCGGACATGGTATTGGCTGCTGGCCCTGGGCATGTCGGGCATCATGCTGGTTTTGGCCGGCCCTACCTGGTCGCGGGCGCCCGTTCCCCTGTTTCGACCCCAGGCGGCCCTGGTGGTGGTCCTGGATCTTTCCCGTTCGATGCTGGCCACGGACCTGCTCCCTTCACGGCTGGAACGGGCCAAACAAAAACTCCACAACCTCCTGCAACGCCTGGGGCCAGGACAAACCGGCCTGGTGGTCTTTGCCGGCGATGCCTTCATCGCCGCGCCCCTGACCGATGATGCCAACACCATTCTGGCCCTGTTGGGCTCTCTGGAACCCGACTTGATGCCCATCCAGGGCAGCCTGCCCCACCGGGGGTTGGAGATGGCCGGCAAGGTGCTGGAAAGGACCGTCGTCAACAAAGGCGCCGTGCTGCTGGTAACGGATGGCGACGCTGCTCCGACCAGCACCCTGGAAGCAGCCCGTCAACTGGTCGAGAAAGGGTATCGGCTCTCTGTCATGGGGGTGGGGACAACCACCGGAGGACCGATCTCCGATCCCACAGGTGGATTCATCCAGGATCCCCAGGGACGACCCGTTTTGGCCCCCCTGGTCAGCGATGCGTTGATCGCTCTGGCCGGAATTGGCCATGGCGTCTTTACCGCGCTGACGCCGGATGACCGTGACCTGGAGACCCTCGCGGCCAGTCTGATGCATGGCGGCACTTTGGGTCCAGCCCACTTGTCCCAGGCCACAACCGAGGTCTGGGATGAAAAATCCCCCTGGCTGCTGCTCCTGCTTTTGCCCGTGGCCGCCATGGCTTTTCGTCGGGGATGGTTGTTGGGGTTGAGTTGCATGGTGTGCATGATGACGGCACCTCCAGCCCTCGCCCTCTCCTGGGATGATCTGTGGCTGCGACCTGACCAGCAGGCCAAAAAAGCCCTGGAGGCGGGGGATGCGGCCCGAGCGGCACAATTGTTCCAGGATTCGGGCTGGCGCGGCATGGCACAAAGTCAGGCGGGTCAGGAGGCCCTGGCGTCGGACTCCTTTGCCCAGTGGGGTGGCGCCGATGGTCTGTACAATCGCGGCAACATGCTCGCACACCAAAGAAAACTCCAGGAAGCGATCCAGGCCTACGATCAGGCATTGACCCTCAAACCCGACATGGCGGATGCCAAAGCCAACCGGCAGCTTGTCGAAAAATTGTTGCAGAAAGAGCAGCAACAGCAACAGCAACAAAATAATTCATCCACATCCAACGCGCAAAACGGTCAGGAAGAGAAAAAGGGGGCAGAAGAACAGAGTCCGGCGGAAAAACCGGCGGCAAACACTCCCGCCGAGGAAAAATCGAACCCTGCAACAAGCCATTCCGCAAGCCCGCCAGTCGGGAAGGATCCGAATCAGGCGAAACACTCACCTGCCGCGCCAAACAGTCAGGAAGAGAATCCGAATCAGACGAAACACTCACCTGCCGCGCCAAACAGTCAGGAAGAGAATCCGAATCAGACGAAACACTCACCTGCCGCGCCAAACAGTCAGGAAGAGAATCCGAATCAGGCGAAACATTCACCTGCCGCGCCAAACAGTCAGGAAGAGAAAAAGGAGGCAGAACAACAGAGTCCGGCGGGAAAACAGGCGGCAAACACTTCCGCCGATGAAAAATCGACCCCTGCAACAAGCGATTCAGCAAGCCCGCCAGCCGGGAAAGAACCGGACCGGACACCAAACTCGCCTGCCGCACAGACGCCAGCCGGGCAGGAGGCTGCCAGGGTGGCCGAGGCCTCACCCCTGGATGCGGAAAACCGCCAGGCCATGGAGCAATGGTTGCAACGGATTCCCGATGACCCCGGGGGGTTATTGCGGCGAAAATTTCTTTTGGAACAACGGCGGCGTGGCCGCCCGGCAGAGGTGACATCGCCATGGTGACGCTCCGAAACCGACTCTCTTTCGTGGTGCTGTTGTTGCTGGCCGTGTCGTATCCGGGGACAGCTCTGGCGGCAGGCGTTTCAGCACGGGTGGACCAATCGGTTCTCGCTGCCGGGGACTCCCTGCGCCTGACCCTCACCCTCTCCGGCGACCAGGGCAGAATGCCCCAACCCGATTTGACCCCTTTGCAGAAGGATTTCCAAGTCCTGGGCAGCGAATCCGAGAGAAATCTAAGGATTATCAACGGACATCGGGAATCGACGACTGGTTTGTCCATCACCCTGATGCCACTGAGAACCGGCAAATTGACCATACCCTCGCTGGAGGTGGCCGGCATGAAAACCACGCCGATTGCCATCGAAGTCCTCCCGGCTGGCTCCCCGACCCAGGGTGGGTCGAGCGGGCCAAATGGCGGCAACAGCGTCGGCGACAACGCCCCTTCGGGCGCCTATTTTCTGACAGCAGAGGTCGACACTAAAACACCCTACGTCCAGGGACAGGTGATCTTGAAGGTACGTTTTTATCGGGCCATCCAGTTCACTCAAGGGGAAATTGCCGATCCCGTCATCGAGGATGCCCTCGTCGAACGCCTGGGGGAGGATCGCCCCTTCACCACCGATATCAAAGGCCGCACCTACGAGGTTTTGGAGCGAAACTATGCCATTTTTCCACAAAAAAGTGGGCCGATAACCCTGCCCGGGCTGCTCTTCCAGGGACAGGCGCGGATCGCCCGGCAAAGGGGGCGTGCTCCCCAGACGTTCAGTCCTTTTGCCAACGATCCGTTTTTCCAAAACTTTTTAGGTCATGACCCTTTTG
Organism: Magnetococcales bacterium; assembly: GCA_015231175.1. Lineage (NCBI taxonomy): Bacteria > Pseudomonadati > Pseudomonadota > Magnetococcia > Magnetococcales > Magnetococcales bacterium. The sequence continues at coordinate 5,323 of JADGBZ010000065.1, forward strand.
CCAACCTGCTGGAACCCACGCGACCCGTCAGGTTACACAGTGACCCCATCCTCCTGGAGGTTCGACCTCGACCGACGACGTTTACCGGCCCCTGGTGGTTGCCAGCGGCGCAGGTCACCCTGTCCGATCAAGGTTTGAGCGACCCGGTACACCTCAAGGTGGGGGATCCCCTGACACGTACCGTAGGGCTGTTTGCCAAGGGTCTGGCTGCGACGCAGTTGCCGGAAATTCCCAAACCACATCTGGACGGGATCAACATTTATCCCGACCAACCCGTGATCCAATCCCAGGTCAAAGGAAAGTGGATTTTGGGGGAGCGGGAGGAGAAATGGGCCATCGTACCCTCCCAGCCGGGAACCTACACCCTGCCGGCCATCGAAATCCCCTGGTGGGACATCACCGAAGATCGTGCCAAGGTTGCCAAACTCCCGGCACGGACCATCACGGTGCTGCCTGCTGCGGGCACGACACCTCCGCCGGTGGCTGGCGCCCCCTCCCCTGCCTCCGTTTTGCCCCGGTCAACAAACCCGCAGGTTGGCACTCCTCCCCATACCCCCGTTCCTACACCATCCGCATCCACCACTCCGACGCCCCCCGCGCTCCCGGCCATCACCACCTCACCCCCCCCTGAAATGGAGTCCATCCATGACATGTTGAGGGGTCACCACTGGCCATGGGTTTCCGCCGGATTGCTGCTGCTCTGGTTGACGACACTGGGGTTGTGGTGGCGACAGCGTTCCCGCATGCCACCAACAAAGACACGGCCCCTCCCCCTGTCATCCCAGGCACCCACTTCCCAACCCGACCCCGGGTTGGTGCAAACCGCCTGTGCAACCTGTGACCCCCACCAGATCGCCGAAGCCTTGCTGCATTGGGGCGCCCAGGTTTGGCCCCATGCCCCACCCCGAACTCTGGGGGCATTGGGAGCACGCCTGGATCCAACTTTGGCTCCACCCATTCTGGAACGTCTGGAACGAGGACTTTATGCCCCCCATACACCCTGGGATGGAACCGATTTTTGGCCTGTGTTGCAACCCTTGCTGATCCGGCCCCAGATCCGGCTGGAAAAAAACCAGCCGGAGGCGCTGCCATCCCTGAATCCGACATACAAAGAAAAAATGTAACTATTCACCACCCTTTCAGGAAAAGCTTGGACATGAAAGCCTTTGTCAGGGCTTCGCCCCGAACCCCACCAGGACTCTGTCTTAGGCCCTGCCAGGGAGCCACCCCCCTGGACCCCGACTCGTTTCAGGAAAGCTGCGTCGCCGCCAGTCTGGCAAACTCCTCCAGGGAGAGTGTCTCACCCCGCCGTTGGCCATCGATCTCCGCCCGGACCAGCCAGGCCGGGACATCGGGGCTCAACCCTTTCAAGGCGTTGTTGAGGGTTTTTCGGCGTTGCCCAAAAGCTGCCCGAACCACCTGGTTCAACGCCGCAGGGTGGGATAATGGAACTGCGGGCTGATCACGCAACACCATGTGTACGACTGCGGAGTTGACCTTGGGGGCCGGGAAAAAAGCATCCGGTGGCACTTCGAGAACGACTCGAACATCGGACCACATCTGACAATAGATCGAGAGCGTGCCATAATCCTTGTGACCAGGGGACGCAGCAAGCCGCTGGGCAACCTCTTTTTGCAACATGAGGGTCAGGGTGTGAAATGCCTGCCGCTGTTCCAGAAAAAGCAGCAGCAGGGGGGAGCTGATTTGATAAGGCAGATTGGCCACCACCCGCAACGGCCCCCCCAGACGATCCGCCAACGCCTGATAATCCTGGTGCAGGGCATCCCCTGCCATGATATGCAATGCGCCCAGACCTCGGGTCTCCTGCTGCAACAGGGGGATCAATCGGACATCGCGTTCAACGCACCAGACCCGCCCCACCTTGTCGAGCAGAGCCCGGGTGAGACTGCCCAAACCGGGGCCAATCTCCACGACACGATCCTGCACACCAACACCCGCCGCATTGACAATGTGCCGTGGCAGATCGGGATCTATGAGAAAGTTTTGCCCCTGGCTATGGCGCGGAGCCAGGCCATGGGCCCGCAAAAGCCTGTGCAGGCGTAAAGCCTCAGGATGCATGGTGGAAGGAACCACCCGATCGCTTGCAATAAAGGCGGCGCTGGCGTACCAGGCGTGCCGCCAGACGCAAAGCCACAACCAGCGAGCCCGGATCGGCAATACCCTGACCCGCTATGTCAAAAGCCGTGCCATGGTCTACGCTGGTCCGGATGATGGGCAACCCCAGGGTGACATTGACAGCCTGCCCGAAAGCCAACATTTTGAGAGGGATCAATGCCTGGTCATGGTACATGCACAGGACGGCGTCGTAGGTACGACGGGCCTGTGGATGAAACAAGGTATCGGCGGGCAGGGGGCCGCGCAGCGTTCCGGGTGGATAACGTGCGGCCAGGGAGGCACAGACCGGGGCAATGACGGCCTGCTCCTCTTGGCCAAAAGCCCCGCCCTCCCCGGCATGGGGATTGAGGCCGGTTACCGCCAACCGGGGGTGCGACAAACCAAAGTCCCTCTGCAAAGCCGTCAAGGTGGTGTCGATGATCCGGGTCAAAAGGGAAGAGTTCAGCGTTGTTGTCACCGACGCCAGGGATTGGTGAATGGTCGCCAGAACCACCCGCAACCCCTTCCCGACCAACATCATGACCGCCTGCTCCGCTCCGGTGCAATGGGCCAACAATTCCGTATGCCCGGGGATATGGTAGCCGGCGGCATGTAAAACCCCCTTGTGGATCGGTGGCGTCACCACCCCAGCCACCCGCCCGGCAACGGCCAGACGACAGGCGGTCTCGATGCTCTCCACCACCGCCGCCGCATGGCGCGTATCCGGCACACCAAACCGCAGATGCTCCAAAGGAACAGTCGCCGCCGTCGCCAACCAACCCGGAAGATGGCGCGGCAAGACGCTGGCCTCCTCAGGCGAGCCGACCGGCTGACCGATACAGGGAAGCCCCAGGCGCTGGGCGCTCCAGGCCAAAACCCGATGATCGCCCACAAACAGCCAGCGCGGCCCACGCTGACGCTGCTGTGCCTGGGCAGCAAAGGCCTTCAGGACAATCTCCGGCCCGACACCGGCGGGATCACCCATCGTGACAGCCAACATGTCAGGTTCGCTCAACGTATTTCCACGTAGGCCCGCAAGCGCAAATCCCGCTGCCACTGCTTATAAAGATCCTGGGTCTTGCTCTCCCGCAGACGGTTTTCCAATTCCGTCCGATTGCCCGCAAAGTCGTCACCGGAAACTTGCCTGCTCTCTTCGAGCAAAATCAGGTGCCAACCATACTTGGTGCGCACGGGAGCACTGATGCCTCCTTTGGCCAGGGCAAAGGCGGCTTTTTCAAACTCCGGCACCATCATTCCACGCCCGAACCAACCCAGATCACCCCCATCCGCAGCCGAGGGATCCTGGGAGCGTGAGCGGGCCAGTTCCTTGAAATCCCCACCACCCTCCAGCAACTTGCGTATGGAAAGGGTATCATCCCGAACTTTGTTCACCTCCTCTGGTGTGGGGTTCTCAGGCAACTTCAGCAGAATGTGCCGGGCATGGATCTCCTCCTTGGGGCCACTCTTGTGCCGTATGGAGGCACTTTTTCTCTCCAGAACCTGGAAGATATGCAACCCCTGCGTCGTCTGCAAAGGTCCGGCAACAGACCCGGCAGAAAGCGGGAAGAGCACCTTTTCCAACTCAGGAACCATCTCACCTCGCTTGAACCACCCCATATCCCCCCCCTTCAGGCCGGTGGCATCGTCGGAGTATTGGCTGGCCAGGGGGGCGAGAGATTCGCCCGTTCGCAAGCGGCGGACAATACCATCCGCCAGTTGGCGCAACTTTTCGATCCGGTCGGCAGGCATTTTTTCATCCATGGCCAGGAGGATATGCCCCAAATGGATCTGTTCCGGTCCATCGCCGGCACTCAAGGTCCGTTGCAGATCCCTGATCTCGTCCTCGGTCACGGTGACCAGCGGACGGATCACCTGACCAATCAAATGGGATTGCAACAATTCCTGGCGCAAATCCTCCCTGAAATCTTCTTGGGTCATATTTTGCCGACGCAACTCCTGGAGGAAGTCCTTCAACTCCATCTTGTTGTTTTTTGCCACCTGCACCATGGCCTGATCGATATCCTTGTCGGCGACCTGGATATTGAGCGCCCTGGCCTTGCGTTCGCGCAATTTGCGGGCGATCAACTCCTCCAGCGCACGCCGCCGGACCTGGGATTCATCGCGCAGCTCACCACTGTGTGCCAGGCGCCGAATGATGGGTTCAGCCACCCGGTTGACATCACTGGCTGTGATGATATCCCCTTCCACAACGGCAACGATGCGATCCAGTTGCCCAGCCTGGGCTGAAGAGAAAATTTCCAACCCCAACAAAAAGGCAAACACCACAAACATCATCTTGGCAACGAATCGTCGCACCACCACGCTCTCTCCATCGTTGTTGGTCACGGTCGGGCCGGGCACCAGGAGATTATCCTGACTGAACACGGGATCGAACTCAATTAAAGCCATAGCCACCGAGACCCTTGAAATTGATCTGAAATCCAGCAAAACTACCACCATGGTCAACCGTACTCGACGCCAATCTGCGTCCGGCGATCCATTCGAACGACCAGCAATCATGCTCGTAAATCAGGCCCGAACGCCAGTTTTTGACACTGTTTTGTTCCAATGAGTAGTTGATTTTTTGCGACCAGCGCCACATCTCCAGCAGACCAAAATTGGCGGACAACGTTGCATCCTTGATGGTTTCGGCTGTCTCTGGGCGGTTCAGGTTGAAACCCACGCCGTATTGATCCTTGCGAAGCGTGGCGTAGGACAACTCGCTGTTGGCCGAGACCAGAGTTCCCCCATAGGGATCGAAACGGGATCCCATCCGCATGGACCATCGATCCGTCAAAAACAGATTGAGGGAGGTCACCAGATCCGAGAAGGGATGTTCTCTTTGGTAATCCCTCTGGCCGGAAGGGGCCCAGCGCTGACCGACGGTCAAGCTTGCCACCTCGCGTATCATACCATGGTCAACTTGCCGCCCCATCAGACGGTTGGTCACGCCATAGGTCAACCAGTGCCCTCCGCTGATACGGTCGATCCCTGGATAGAGGTTGGTGGCAAAAAGGTTTGAGGTGGAAAACTCGCGCAGCACCGGGTTGTTATGGGTGACATTGGCCTGCGAATCGTAGTTGGGTACACCACTCTGACCATTCACGGCATTGACGGTATATTGCACACTCGGCTCCACGACATGTTTCAAGGCCGCGAACAAAGTGTCGGCGTGTTCGTTCCGGGTGTAGGTGCGTTGCAAGCGGCTGTCCAGGCGCACATTGGCCAGAGAGGCCTCCCGATGCGAGGAACCATCACCATGGCCACCAGCCTGAAGCGGATCGCCACTGACTTGATAAAGGCTCTCCCGGACACCGATTTGCGACCGCAACCGCCCCATGGGGAGTGAACGGGTATAATCCAGAGTCGGCGCCAGATCCACACGGTTGGTCAGGTCACCGGTCAGTTGGTAAAAATTATCCAGCCGAACCATGCTTCCCATGCGCCAGCCCGGCCCCAGCGGAACCAAGGGCCGATCATCCACCCATTTGGCAAAGGGGAGTTGCTGGACAGTTTGCCGGTCATTGGGGGTTTGCAGATCCTGGAACCAGCGCACGCCGGTTTCAAAACCGGTGTAGGCACGATCACGCGACCAAAGGCGGTTCGCAAGGGAGAACGAATCCAGGTGACGATGGCTGTTTTCTACCAACTTCTGCTCAAAATCGTTGATAAAATGCCGCGAGCGCGTTTGTTCCACCCGAGTCTTGATGAGCCAGTCTTGATCAGGCCGGCGCTGGTCATCAATAGCCAAAAGACCGCGAAATTCATTCAATTGGGTATCGTAGATGCCGTGTGTCTCAAACTCGCCGCGATACCCGGCCCCCAGGTAACGATACTGCACCTTGCCCATCGTGCCACGCCGTGTGGTGGGGTGGAGGGTCAAGGTGGCATCCTGATCGGGGGCAATATTCAGGTAATAGGGGATATCCACTTCAAAACCGTTGGCCGAACTGATTCGCGGTGTCGGCGTCAAAAAACCTGACTGGCGGACATTCCGTAACGGATGACGCCACCATGGAACATAGGCCAGCGGGAGACCGTGCAAAAACAAGGTCACATTCTCAGCCTTGGCCTCATTCTCCTGCCGATTGACCTGGATCCGATCAGACTTCAAATACCAGGGAGGATTCTCACAGTTGCAGTTGGTGAATTTGGCGCCATGCAGGGTCAGCGTATTCCGGTCGTGCAAAACAACCTTTTCTGCCGTGGCGCGCCCACCCGACCTGGACATGGCAATCCGGGCATGATCAAGGGAGCCACGGTCATCGCTTCCCTCCAGGTGTAAACGGGATCCGTAAAACCACTCCCCATTCCGGCACATACGCACAACCCCGTCGGCATCGATGGCCCGGGTTTGCACGTTGTACGATATATCATTTGTTTCCAACAAAAAATTCGCATCACTCCTGACCCGGACGCGCCCCTTGGCCGTGACCAGGCCCCGCTCCTGGAGCTGCTCCAAATGATCAGCCTCGATTTCCATCGGAAGAGGTTCCCCTCCCCAGCCAGAACGCGGCGCCCCCACCACCACCGCCAGCAGGAAGCAAAGGCCCAGAACCCCACGCCACCCTCCTGCTGCCGGGGTGCAACTGTTCTCCACCCGGCAACGAATCGGGGTCCAGGGGGCTGGCTCCCTGGCAGGTCCAGGACAGAGTCCTGGTGGGGTTCGGGGCAAAGCCCTGACAAAGGCCTTCATATCTCATTTTTTCTTGAAAGGGTGGAGAACAGTTACCACGGGGTCACCTGCCGGCAACGGGTCATGAACGTGTCAGCGTATTCTGTCCGCTCCCGGAAATTTCAATTTTATGTTGGGAAAGAATTTCCTGCATAACCAGGAGCCCATACCGTGAAGTATCCGTATGGATGGCCAACGTCATTTCATTTCCCTTGATCCGCACCACACGACAGGGAAATCCTTCCTCACCCGGCAAATTCAAAAAGCGGAAGGAGCCTTCCATACCTTCCTTGATTTTTTCATCAGCACGATGCAGCGTCATCCTGACACCCGTGATACTGACATCCGCCGTCATGCCACGATGGACACCACCCTGTTGGGTTTCAAACTCCGACTCAACCTTCAGCAGCGATCTTTCCGTCTCCCGGCGCGATCCGACACTCTCCGCATGGCTCCGGAAGGGTAGAGCCCCCTCCTGAGCCTCCCTGACAAGACCCGAGCCTCTCTCTCTGCTTTGAGCCCGAGAGACCATGTAACCTGACTGACGCCCCTGCGTAGTGACAGCCGGCCTCTCTTTGGGCGTACCACCTCTGTGGGTCCGGACGGCAACGGCCCAACTCTCTTTTCCACTGTTGCGGATACTCTCTTTTTCAGGAAAAATGTCGTCCATGATCCCAACAGCCACGGGTATTTCATTGCGTGCATCCATGGGCAATCCATCATCCACGCCGGATGGAGCAAAAAGTTGATATGTCGGTTCAGTATTTGGTTTGTCAACAACTTTGTTGACGGGTGGCGTGCCGGAACCTGATCGTACCACGGGATGGCTTAAGGCAACCTTGGCCTCCAACAGTTGGTCTCGGAGTTGTTCGGATTGAATCCGCAGCTTGTTGAGTTGGGCAATCACATCCTCGCCCTGTTCGATAATGTCCATGTTTTTGGACTCTTGTGCAGATGCGAGAATCACCTTCGTTTCATCCGCAATTTGTTGATACACTTTGTCACCGCCGACCAGCTTCCAACTCTGATAGTCCACGTCCCCACTGACCAGACCCATCTTGACTTCCGCCAACAACCGGTTGACATCCGCACAAATTTCATCTATCTCCCGAAGATATTGATCCTTCCTCGCATCCTTGGCGGCAACCTCACTGACACGCCGTAGTGCGTCTTCAATTTGGAATTCGATAGCCTTGAACTGCTCCAACAATGAAAAATTATGTGGACTCTCATAATACAACATGGACCCAAGGCTTGCATTCCGGCTATACAGTTGCATTTCGTCTGCAACATCATTTGCATCCTTACCGAGACCACGAATCATCCTTGCTTCATCTTCGATATCACACAAAATGTTCTCGTAATGACAGATAGACAGTTTCCATGACTTTGCCCAACCCCTGTCAAATTTGTCGAGATTTCTTATAACATCCTTGACTTTTTCAGTTCTCAATGAGGTTATTTTAGATAAAATGTACTCAAAATTCAATTCTTTCTTCTCTGTCGACATCACCCTCGATCTCTCAATGCGCCCCTGGCTTGAGGCACAAAATTCATAAAGCCACTTTTTGCGAGACCATGGAAAAACTTTTTCATCCTTGACAAATGAAACACAAAATAACCAGTAATAAGCCCACCATGCTGGACAAAATAAATAGTAAATAAAAAATGACACCATCTTTTTCTGTATCCACGGTAAAAAGCCATCATCTTCATGTTCAACCGGACACCCTTCGATTGTTTTCGTTTTGACACAGTGCCAGGCTTGAACAAATCCTGCGGCGCCGCATGATGGACAAATACCTTTACCCCCTGAGGATGAACGACCCACAGGTACAGGGTGGCTACCTTCCTGGCGTTTGCGTCTGGTTTGAGGGTCCAACTCCTGGTAGGCCATATGGAGGGTCAGCTCAAAGTCCTTTTGTGTTGGAGATTTTATATCCTTGGAGCGACCTCCTCGACGCACAAACAGTTCACACAGATGGATATTGCAAGACGCCTTCAGGCTTTTTTCAAATTGTGCCTGCCCCCTTTTCATGCCTTGCGACACTTTGGCTCCCAATTGCAGAAAAGAGAGTTTTCTCAACTCCTTGTCCCAGCGCAAGCCAGGATACAGGACGCCCAAAAACAGGCATTTTTCCCGGGCCACACCTCTCTGAACCCGGTCCAGGGCACGATCCCAGGCTTGCAGGCCATAACAAACCTCCTTGCGCACAGTGGCCCTGAACAAACGTGCCAACCAAATCCTCCACTGCGTTAAACGTCCCGCCTTTCCTCCAGACAGTTCCAGCTCCCCATCCATGCTGTACAGCCACATGAACAAGGCATCCCGCATCAATATTTCCGAAGGTTTCGGCAACCAACTCAGAAGAGCGAACCACACCTCTTTTTTCTCAAAAAACCCTCTAATTTTGTTGATAAATTTTTCATTCCACACCTCAACTTCCTTGATTTTTCCTTCTATGATTTTTTCATCTCTCCTGGCAGTCCTTATCGTAAAACCAACAAAAAGAAGAAGCTCGCCAAGGTCGAGCGAGATTGAAAAGGCAAGAATCGACATCAATATAAGGCTGGCCGCAGCAGAGCCATATTCATCTGCAAGAAAACGATTCAGGGCAGCGATATCTTTATGGGAAGCAACAGGAATAACTCCCTTTTTCAAAGCCGCGATCCCCTCAATGGCCGGCACATCCACGGTCGCTGAAATGTTGTAATCAACCTGTGGCATATTACCATATTTATCCACCTGACGCAGAACTGCTACGTGTTCCCGGATAAGCTTATTAAGTTCGGCAGCCACTTCATCATAAATTTGTTTGTTTTCTTCAAAAGACACGGTAATGTGTTGCACAAGCGTATTGATATCATAATATTCCAACGTCATGAAACGTCGCATATCGGCCACTGAACGTTCACTGGGCCGCATGATCTGGTCAAGTTTATCCAGGTCATCCAGAATTGTCCGGTTCGTCGTTGCAAAATTTTGCAGGTAGCGGGCCATCAACTCGCGAATTTTTTCTTCAATACTTTTATTAAAATTCAATCCGGAGCCGAGCAGAATCGCATTCACGTTGCGTGACGTATCCGTGTTGGCATAGACCTTCGGTAAATCGACCAGACCTTCCGCATAGCCGCCAAACACGACAAAATGCTTGGCCCAATAACGTGGACCCTTGCGTGGATCCTGGCTGGAAGCGATCCCGGAGAGTTCATCTTCCGGCAACTTTTTGAAAGTCTCGATGGCTTGTTGAACGGTCAGCTCCAAGGCCATCTTCAGGCCGTGCAGCGTTTGAGGGTGATCCGGGTTTGCCACACGGGCCTCACCGAGAACCTGCTCGACCCGCCCTTTGATCTCCACCCACTGCTTTTGCAATTCACCTTGTTTGGACACCAACGAAACGATCCCGTCATAGTTGGTGTATATGGAGAAAAACGTCAGTATGGTGGCCAGAATGATCCAACGCGGATTGACGCCCAGCGCATATCCCAGGCCCCGCCAGAATTGACCCTTCTCGGCCAACCCCTGAAACAGGCGCCCTTTGAAATCCAGGATGGCCAGGGAGAGAGAGAACCCGACCGCCAATCCGGCGATATATCGAGGCGTCTCCCCCGCGATACCAACAAAGAGATCGCCGAAAAATTTCTGGAAGAACGGCAGTTGCAAAAGTTCGTTGACCCCACGAAACGTGGTCACCGTCGACAGAGCAAAGAGCAGAACGGAGATGAACGGTTTCAGGCCGATGACGATCGTGCGCAAGGTGGCGGTGATCTTTCGCCCGATATTTCTGAAGGATTTGGATCTCTTTCCCGTTGCACGCCATATCTCCAGGATGGGAACGACGTTGCGCATGTCCATGCGCTGGCGCTCATCCAACGCACCCGCGACGGCCTCCCTCATCGCTCCTTGCGCAGCCAGCATGTTCAGCTGAAAAATCATCCGGGTCAACTTGAGGAACGGATTGTCCTCGATACTCTCTTCATCCCCTGTCTTGACAGCCTCCCGGAAGGCTGCAAACCGATCGAGAATGGGGGTCTTGACACCATGAGCCGATGACGAGGCTTCCGTTCCTGTCTGCCGCCTCTCTTCCGCCATGTTTTGGTACAGGACAGAGACGGCCCGCAAGGCCTCGGACCAGAGTTCCTGGGCGTGGAGAAAAAAATCCTGATAGCTCTCCTGGCAGAGAATCTGATCCCTGTTATAAATCGGCAGGAAACAGACCGGGACATTTTGATCCATCTCGGATGAGAAAAGATCCACAACCGTCTGGCCATAGACAGCCAGAGGCCGCAACTCCGGCTTCTCTCTCGTCACATCTTGTTCGGATATATCCAATTGGCCAGAATCCCGAATCAATCAGGCGACATCCGCACCTTGGTCCTGTGTCTCATGCGGTGGATGCGCTGCACCATTCTGTCCATTGTCCTGGGTTGCCGAGATCGTTTCCACTTCATGTGAAAGACCGTAGCTCACCATGTACGGCAACTCCATGGTACCCTCCGGGTGGCGCACCAGAAACACCCCGCGTCGCATATTCTGCTTCCATTTGACACGGTGGCAAACCATGCTCCCTGGTCCAACGGTGAAACGCAGCTTGATCCGCCTTTGAATTTCTCCCCCCACATCCATCCCCCAACGGCGCGAAACGGCCAGAGATGCCTTGTTCTGAACCAATTTCCAAAGTTCGGCTCTGAGTTCTCCATCCGTGCGGCGATCCCGGGCCATCTCCATCTTCACTCTGGCGGTCCGGGTAAATTCGTGCTCACTCACCATGTTGTGGGAGCCTTGCCGATTGTCCAAAGGAATCTCCTCGGTCGCCAGGAGTTGTTGCTCCTCCCCTGCATCCTCGGCGACGATTTCGCACGAAACCGGCGCATCACCATCCCCCCATGACACGCCATGCGTGGAACCCGCAGGCGCGGCCACTTGCCCCGCACGCGGCGCATGCCGACCTTGAAAAACGAGCATGCCCAACCCCAAACCCATGCTGGCACCAAGCCAAATCGGCAGCAAAAAAATCATGGCAGACTCCCCATAAACCACCCTCTTGATCCAACCCTCAACCCGCCGCAGCTTAACCTTCCCACGGTCCTTGACTCAACCTTCGGCCCATTCGACCTTCCGTTTCTCCATCCGGGTGGCGATCACTCCGCCGGGTTCGTCTCTGGAGACAACGCCAGGAGGAAGCGAAATTCCACCCGCCGCAACAGTTCTGGCTTGGCCGCCTTGACACTCGCCGCCTCGACCCGGAACAACCCCTGACCGTGGCTCCCAAGAAGACCAAACAGCCTCTGATTGACCCGAACCATGCTTGAAAATGCAGCAGAAGCCCGTCCAAAAGCCAAATTCATATTTGTTATCCGACGCGCCAGATCCCCCTCATGATTGGATTTCCCAACAATAAAAACCCCCTCAAGCCTGACGGGGCTGACGGAACCAGTGCATGGCAGCAGTATATCACGATCTGCAACAAAACACGGCAAAACCTGGGAGAAGATATCCAAAACCTGCCTGATTTTGTCCTGTTTCCCCTCATCCAATCTTGCAGATCCCAATGAAAATTGGAACAACTCCGGCAGGAAGAGCGTGCCGGCACGCCGATCGGTTTCAAACATCACCCTCTCCGCGCGTAAAAGCGTCTCCAGTCGTTCCAGGAGATCATCGCGCGCCGCATCGATACGATCACTCTCGTCGTTGGCCTTGGCCTTCTCCGACACCCCCCCACCCTGGAGGGATCTCTCCTCCTGCTCCGCGATCCGTGTCTGCTGCGGTTGGACATCCAAAATCGGGCGTTTCTCCGGGGCAACCTTCTCCGCGATCCGTGTCTGCTGCGATTGGACATCCAAAATCAGGCGTTTCTCCGGAGCAACCTTGTCACCTTCGCCACGGACATGCTCTGTTGCGTGGACAGACTCTGCCGGCATCCCCCGCGCACCGATGGCCAAAACCGGGTTGACAACTGCCCCAGGGAAACGACTGCCCCAGACCACCACATTTCCAACCAACAAGAGCAAAACAATGGTGACCAACACACCCACCACAAGTTCAAGCGCCACCGACAAGCGATTCCGTTCCGTGCCTTGCATGGATGTTCCCCTTCATGATCAACTCTGTCGCCAGACCATGCGCTCCAGCAACCGTACACACCCCTTTGCCGGGTCGAGGATAACAGGCCCCCGGCATGACCACCGTACCCCGAAGCACACTCCAGGTGAGCCGGCAAAAAGGGATGGCTCCCCATTTGGCGCTCAGGGCACGAAACACCTCGACAAACCCCTCTGCCATTCAAAGGGCATCAGACCGGGCTGGACCGGCGCCGCTCCTTCGCAGCACGATCTCTTCCTTCACTCCCGGAAAATGGCATCGATCAGCATCCCTCTCCGCTCGATCTCTTTTTTCCATTTCTCGACTTGAGACGCCAACATGTTCTCGACTCCCTCAACGTCTTTCGGGACAGGTTTGATCGGACCTGGACCACCCAACCGCCCCAAACCGGCGACCAACCATTCGAGGAACAACTACTTGACAGGCGGCCCATCAGGATGTTGAGAAAACCATGTCATCAGATCGCAGCCAGCGCGGGAAGAAAAGCGATGGCAGATGGCATCGTGGCCCATCACACCGAATACCACTTCACGGTCGCCCCCCCGCCGGCGGGACCGCGCCGCCGACCAGCGGTCGGTCAGGGGCTGGGCGCAGCGCTTGGGGGGAAGAAGAGACCGGACCCAACCTTCCGTCCCGCCCCTGCAACATGTAGATGTAGTTGACGCCGCCCAGATCGCCGTGATGTTCCCAGACAAGATGCAAGGCCCAGGCGAAGGTTCCCATGCAGGCCACCATGAGCACCACCAGCGGCAACTTCCACCTCTGGCGACAAAAGGGGAAGGTCTGCCTCTCCTGCTGGGCGTGGATCATCGACCGTCCTCACTCCTGGCCAAGTTTTCCAAATGATCCATCTCTTTTTTGACCTCCCTGAACTCAGGTACCGACCCGGGAGGAGAACTGAAATGGACGTTGATATCACCCACATGAGGTATAGTCTCGGACAACTCTTCTGCCACACGCTTTGCCACCTGTTTGGCTTGGCCGACCTCCATGTCTGGATCCACCCCAATGGTGATCGATACGTACAACTCCTGACCGACACGCCGCGTCCGCAGCGACTGCACCAGAACCACACCCTTGATGCTGTTGGTCCGGCGTCGGATGTCCTCTTCGAGACTCTTGGAGCCAGCGGTGTCCATCAGACCATGATAGGCATCCATGAACATCTCACCACCCCATTTCAGCAGATCGACTCCCTCCCCCACAGCCACCAAACTGTCCAGCCATGGCAATCCGAGATAGTGGGAACCCAGAATACCCACCGCCACGGCGCCCGATGAGACAAGATCGGCGTGTTGCCGTTTGTTCAGGGTGCGCACGATCGGGCTTTTGGTCTCGAAGGCCACACAACGGGTGTAGTGCAGGAAAAAAAAGTCAACCAAGACGGAGAGCACAGCCACCCACAGGGCAATCAGGTGCGGCGGACGACTCCCCCCCTCCAACAGGACAGTGACCACATTGTACAACAACCACGCCGTGATCGTGACCATCACCACACTGACGGTCATGGAGAACAGAAACTCGATCTTGCCGTGACCAAAAGGGTGTTTTTCGTCAACAGGTTTCTTGGAGACCCGCAGGCCGACAATGATCAGGGCCGAGGCCACAACACCCTTGGCGGAGTAGAGCGCCCCGGTCACAAGGGCGTGAGAACCCGAGAGAACACCGATGAACAACTTAAGGATCAACAAAACCAGATTGACCAACAACCCAGCCCAGCCAACCATCTCGTTGCAGATGACACACTTTGAATACCGCATGGACCGCCAGTTTCAAGAAAAAACGTTAGAAGGTTTCATGGACACCCTTTTTCCGACTTCCCGTATGCACCAGCAAGGCGAAGACCGCCACACCAAACCCGAGGATGAATGCTCCTGCCAATGCGATGATCAAGGGCATCTCGACCGGCTTGCCAAAGACAAACCGCAATGTGACCACATGCATGTTTTGCGATGAAAAAATCAGCAGAAACAGGGTCACAAGCAGGGTCAGGAGCATCCTGAACACAAAACCTCCCACCACGACCGGCACTGGGCTGGGCCATTCGCCAAAATCTGCAAACAGCGACCGCTCCACTCTTCTTGAGAGTTCGGGGCAAAGCCCTGACAAAGCCCTCCCTATCAAAGCTTATCTTGCAAGGGCCCCAAACAGTTGCGAGGGATCAGCTGCCGATCACGTCACCCACCTGGTTCCAATATTCGGTCGGCAACTCGGTGGCCAAC